>NZ_PKFA01000065.1:0-116390 GCF_002919275.1 Thermocrispum sp.
ATCGCTGTCGATCGCTGTCAACCGCTGTCAATCGCTGCCGGAACGATCGTTGCCGTCCCATCCCGGTAGCTGCCCGGCACCACGAGACGGACGCGCGGAGGTCACCCGACCGTCACCAGGAGTGGTGACGGCGATCCTGGTCGCCTGGTCATCGGGTTACCCACCCGGCTGACACTTCCACCGGGTTGCCCACCCGGCTGATACTTCCCGGCAGACAGCCCATCGGCTCGACCTGACCGTGTTGGTCGGCACCGTCGCGGCCCTGCCGGGCACGTGGCCGACCAACGAGACCGGCCCTGGGGCGAACGCGCCGGGTCCGACCTCATCGAGTTCCTGGCACACCGTGAGCTCGGTCGCCGATGACGTGGCGCTGGTCTCCCTGCTGCGCTCGAGCCCGCACCCGTGCCTGACGGTCGGCCTCCGTCCACCTGAGGCGCCGGACGAGCGCCAGGGCCGACGCTGCCTACCGTGCTCAAGCCCTGCGCCGCCCAGTCGCCGCTGCCAGGCCGATGGCCACGCACCTGCTGTGACCGGGCATCGCGCCGCTGCACGACGCAGCCCGCGGCGAGCGTTCCGAGCGCACACCCACACCGCGGACGCGGCCGCCCCTCGGTGCCGACACATCGCCCACGGTCGCCCCTCGGTGCCGACACATCGCCCACGGCCGCCTCTCGGTGCCGACGACGCGCCGTCGGCACCGAGAGCAAGGATCAGCCGGCCGCCCCGTCGCGCACCTGCTTGGCCACGCGCAGGATCGCCTCCGCCGACCGCTCCACGTCGGCCGTGGTGGTGCCGTAGTTGGACACCGAGAGCCGGAGCAACCGCTGCCCCCGCCAGGTCGTCGCGCCCAGCCAGCAGGTCCCCTCCTGGCGCACCGCGGCCGCGACCGCGTCGGCATCGGCGTGCACGTCGACCAGAACCTGATTCAGCACGACGTCGTTCACCACGCGTGCTCCGCCTGTGGCCAGCACGTCCGCGAAATGCCGCGCGTGGCGACAGCACCGGTCGACCAGCTCCGCGACACCTTCCCGGCCCAGCTCACGCAGCGCCGCCCACACCGCGAACCCGCGCCCGCGGCGGGACGAGCCCAGCACGAAGCTCGAGCCGGCGACCTGCTCGGCCGATCCGGTCAGATACGCCGCGGAATGACTCATCGTGCCGGCATGGGCCTCCGGCCGGGACACGAACACGAAGCCGGAGTCGTAGGGGACGTTCAGCCACTTGTGCGCGTCGCAGCCCCATGAGTCCGCCTTCTCGATTCCCGCGACCAGATGCGCGGTGCGCGGATTGGCGGCGGCCCACAGCCCGAAGGCACCGTCGACGTGCACCCACGCGCCGTGCCGGTGCGCGATGTCGGCAGCTTCGCCGAGCGGATCGCACGCGCCCGTGTTGACGTTGCCCGCCTGCAGGCAGACGATCAACGGCCCGGGTTCGCCGTCGGCCAGCACGCGGTCCAGCTGAGCCGGGTCGATCGCACCGTTGTCGTCGGCGGGCACCAGCTCCAGCACCCGGTCGCCGAACCCCAGCAGGCGCAACGCGCGGTCGATCGTGGCGTGCCGTTCCTCGCCCGCGACCACCCGGATGCGCGGGGCGCCGACCAGGCCGTCCCGCTCGACGTCCCACCCCGCGGTGGCGAGCACGTGGTGCCGGGCGGCCGCCAGCCCCACGGTGTTGGCCTCCTGAGCACCGGTGACGAAGCCCGCCGACGCGGTCCGCGGGATGCCCAGCAGCTGTTTGATCCAGTCCGCCGCCACCTCTTCCGCGGCGATCGCCGCTGGCGCGAGCACGCCGTTGAACGCGCACTGGTCCCAACCGACGGCCAGCATGTCGGCCGCCGTCGCGCTCGGCAGCCCACCGCCGATGACGAACCCGAAGAACCGTGGCCCGGCGTTGGCCGTCAAGCCGGGATCCGCGGTGCGGATCAGCTCGTCGACCACCTCGGATGCCGGTGTCGGGGTTTCCGGTAGCGGCGCGGCGAAGGCAGCCCGCATGGCGTCCACGTCGGCTCGAGCGGCCACCGGCCGCTCCGGGAGCCCGGTGCGGAACTCCGCGGCTGTCCTCGCCGCCTTCTGCAGCAGATCGGTCAACGCATCGGTCACACGGCCGACGCTACCGCGTCCCGGGCGCCGGCAGCGCGGACCGAACGGGCCGGATGGCGTCAGGACGGGTCAGCAGCGCGCCGGACAGGACCCGCGTCGTCCCCGCATCGCGTGCAGTCGCAGCCACCGACGAGCCCGAACGCCACCTCGTCGGCGACACACACCTCGAACTCCTCCACTTTCAGGCCGTCGCCGGACACCAGCAGCCGCACGCCGCGTCCACCCTCGACCGGCGTGTACTCGGTGTGGCTGCTGTCGTGATGCATCAAGCCGATCACGCGGTACAGCGCATCGGGACGGAGCTTGCGATCCAGGGCCTCGTACGCCAGCCGGACGTCGGCCCGGCCCGCCAGTGATTCGCCGGACTGGAGCCAGTCGGAGTGGCCGGCCGTGATGTGCCACCCCATCGCTTCGAGTACGTACGACTCCTGCGCCGTCATGACCACCCCATTCGCTTCTGTCCCGTGCAGTCGCCGGGGCAGGCGGGTTTGTTACTCCTCCGTAGACAGACCGCGGGCAGACCACGACATGGGACACAAATCGGGCGCCAGTTCGGACATTTTTCCCTGGCGCGACGGCCGCAGGTGCGAGAATCTGCAACCCGTGACCCCCTCGCGAAGCTTCTCCGATCACACGCTCGGGCGATTGCTCCGGCGCACGCTCGGCTGGGCGCTGATGCGCACCGCGGCTTTGGCCTTGGCGCTGTTCCTCGGGGCGTACCTGACCCGCCAGCTCGGTGGTGACCCGGCCGCACTGGTGGTGCTCGGGATCGTGCTCCCCGCGGTGTGGCTGCTCGCCGAGCTGCTCGTGCCGCGGACACTGCCGGTGGCCACCGGAAGCGATCTTCTGGTCGGCAGGGCGGCGGCGGCCGACGACGTGTTCGCCGCGACCTACCGGTCACTGCGTGACCAGCACGCCGCACCGGTGGCGATCCATCCCCGGCGGGCCAGGGTGGGCGGCCCCGTTCCCGGCGTGCGCAACGTGCTGCGCTTGCGGATGGGTGCCTACGCGGGCGTGGTCGCGGTCGCACCGTTCGGCAACGACCTGCACGTCGGCTGGCGCCTGACGTTCCGCCACGTGCCACTGGTGACCACGCTCCGGTGGCTGGTGGCAGTGGTGGCCGTCGACAACGGCTACATCGACCTCATCGAGCTGGAGCCAGCTCGCGCCCTGACCGACGTCGTGCGGCACGCCGTCCACGTCGGCGCGAACACGCCCACGGCCCAGCCCGGCGAGATCTTCGTCACGACTTTCGGCTCCGACCTGCCCATGGAGCAAGCCGACCACCGCTCGTCCGCCTGACCCGGCTACCGTGGGGCCGTGAGCTCCCGCCCGTACGTGCTGCTGTCGGTCGCGGTGTCGCTCGACGGATACATCGACGACGCGAGCGCCGAGCGCCTGGTGCTGTCGAACGAGCAAGACCTGGCTCGGGTCGACGAGGTGCGCGCCGGCGTGGACGCGATCCTGGTCGGCGCGAACACCGTACGGTGCGACAACCCGCGGCTGGTGGTCCGCGCACCCCGGCTGCGCGAGCGACGCCGGGCCAGGGGCGAGCCGCCGGACCCGATCAAGGTCACCATCACCGGCAGCGGCGACTTGGACCCCGCGGCCAACTTCTTCCAACTCGGCGAAAGCCCGAAGATCGTCTACGCGCTCACCTCTGCGGTGCCCAAGGCCGCCGAACGGCTCGGCGCGCTTGCCGACGTGGTCGACGCCGGTGATCCACTGGACGTGCCAGGAATGCTCGCCGACCTGGCATCGCGCGGAGTGCGCAGGCTCATGGTCGAAGGGGGCGGAGCCATCCACACCCTGTTCCTCGCTGCCGGCTTCGTCGACGAACTCCACGTGGTCGTGGCACCGCTGTTCGTGGCAGACGAGCGTGCGCCCCGATTCGTCAACCCAGGAGCCTTCCCGGTGACCGAACGGATGACCTTGGCCGAGGTACGGCAGATCGGAGACTGTGCGCTGCTGCGCTACCTTCCCGGAGCGGCGGATGCCTGACCTCACCCAAGCCGATCTCCGGTTGCTCCGCCAGGCCGTCGAGTTGTCCAGGCGCAGCCCGCGCGGCCACACCTACGCCGTCGGAGCGGTGATCGCGGACGCCGAGCATCGGGTGCTGGCCACCGGCTACACCCGCGAGACCGGCCCGGCTGACCACGCCGAGGAAGTCGCGCTGGCCAAGCTGGCCGCCGACGACCCGAGGCTGGCCACCGCGACCATCTACACCTCGCTCGAACCATGCAGCGTGCGGTTGTCCCGGCCGCGGTCGTGCACCGACCTGATCCTCGCCTCCGGCATTCCCCGGGTGGTGTTCGCGTGGCGTGAGCCGGAGCTGATCGTG
Organism: Thermocrispum sp.; assembly: GCF_002919275.1. Classification (NCBI taxonomy): domain Bacteria; kingdom Bacillati; phylum Actinomycetota; class Actinomycetes; order Pseudonocardiales; family Pseudonocardiaceae; genus Thermocrispum; species Thermocrispum sp. Next base: position 4,441 of record NZ_PKFA01000065.1, read on the forward strand.
GTCTGTGAGGGCGCGGAACGACTCACCGCGGCCGGGCGCACGGTGATCGAGGTTCCCGAGCTGGCTCCCCGGGTGCGGGAGATCAACGCCGACGTCCTGCGGGTGCTGGAAACGGTCGAGCCGAGCCGCGACGTGTGACGATCGCGCAATCGCGGGGTAACGCCCCCGCGACCCGAGTACGACACTCCGGGTACGCCGGAGGCCCTGTCCCCGACCGGCACGGGACCGCCGACGGAAGGAGCGGTGCCATGGCAGCGAATCGTCGCATCTCCGATTCGATGCGCACCAGCATGCCTGCCAACCTCGCGACGTGGGCCTTGCAGCTCGCGCTGGCCATCTACCTCGGGGTCTTCTCCGCGCTACCCATGTTGCGTGGCGACGCCTACGTCACCGAGACGTTCGATCGCATCGGCTTCGGCGACTGGTTCCGGCACCTGACCGGTTTGATCGAGCTCGCCGGCGCGGTCGGCTTGCTGATCCCGCTGCTGTGCGGCCTCGCGGCGCTGGGCCTGACCGCCGTGATGATCGGTGCGATCGTCGCCGAGTTCGCGGTGCGCTCGCCCGGCGGCGCGGTCGTGCCCGCCGTCCTGCTGGTGCTGTTCGCCTTCGTCGCCTGGTACCGCTGGCCCCATACGCTCGCGTTTGCCGACCGCGTCCGCAGGTAGTACCACCAGGCCAGGTGTGCACGCCACCAGGCCGAGCACGCCGAACACCACAGCGGCCGCGACCCCGTGCGCGGCGCCGAAACCCGCGGCGGCGAAACCGGCCGCGCATGCCGCCTCCCGCGGCCCCCAGCCGCCGACGCCGATCGGCAGCGACATCGCCACCAGCGCCAGCACCGCCAGCGGAAACATGTCGGCCACCGGCGCGGTGTCGTCAACCGCCCGGGCGGCGACGACGAACACCACGAGATGTCCGGCCACGGCAAGCACGGAGAGCACCAGTACGACCAGCGCACCTGTTCCGGTCAGGGCGGAGCTGATCTCCGCGCGCAACGCGCGGACCCTCTCGGTACCGGCGGCCACGGCCACGACGGCGACGAGCAGCATGCCCGCGACGACCACCAGCGCCGCATTCTTCGTCGCGAGTTCGGCGAAGATCCGGCGCAGCTGGGGGTGTCCGATCAGGGCCACCGTGCCGAGGATCAGCAGCGCCACCTGGCCGGCAAGTCGTTCGTAGACCACCGTCCGCACCCCGCGGGCGACGTTTCCGGTGAGGCGGCCGAACCGGATCCCGCGATGCGCGTCCCCCACGACGCCCGCGGGCAACACGGAGTTGAGCAGCTGGGCACGGTAGTACTCGGCGAGCGCCGGGCCGAAACGCAGTTCGCAGCCGGTTCGGCGAGCGATCAGGCACCACCTGGCCGCGCAGCACGCCGTCGCCGCCAGTCCGATGCCCGACGCGATCAGCATCTCGGCGCTGCCGACCCTGGCGAATCCGGCGGCGACACCGTCCGCACCGAACTGCACGACGAGCAGCGCCACGACGGCCGCGGCCACCACCCAGCGGAAGGCCGGACGCAACCGCCGGTTCACAGCTGCCGCTCGTAGGAGGCCCAGGCCACGTGGGACTCGCGCAGCGTGACCTTGAGTCCGGTCAGGTTCGGCATGGCCAGGTGAGCGATGCGGTCCGCGAGCCGGTCGGCGATGACCTTGGCCAGGAACTCGGTCGACGTGTTCCGGCCCGCGAAGGCGGGCTCGTCGTCCAGATTGCGGTAGTTGAGCTCGGCGACGACCGCGGACAGTTCCCGGGCGGCGAGCCCGATGTCCAGCAGGATGCCGTCCTCGGTGAGTTCCGGGCCGCTGAACGTCGCGTCGACCACGTAGGTCGCGCCGTGCAGCCGCTGCGCGGGGCCGAACACCTCGCCACGGAAACTGTGGGCGATCATCAGGTGATCGCGCACGGTCACGGTGAACATGCGATCACCGTACGCCGCCGGGGGCACGATCTCCGAGGATCGCCTCGCCCTTGGTCAGCCACGCGACGCCGAACGCCACCGTGGCGATCGCCTCCAGCCACAGCACCGGCCGCAGGTCGTCCAGGCCGCCGATCAGCTCGACGACGGCGACGAGCACCAGGCACGCCACGATGATCAGTCCGGTGACCAGGTACATCTCGTTGCGGCGGCGTTTGCGGCCTGCCGGGCGTGCCGTGTCGCTCTTGCGGAACTCGATCAGGCAGAAGTAGGCGAAGGTCGCGAACAGCACGACGGCGAAGGCGATGTGCAGCACGCCGCTCACCGTGCTGGTGACCCGCGCATTCCCGGGGACCGGGAACAGCGCCACCCCGATCGCCGAGATTCCGGCGACGATGCTGGCCACCCGGTCGCTGCGGGCGTAGCCGCGGTAGAACAGCAGGAACACGCCGATGGCGCACATCGTGCCGACGTAGACGTCGCGCATGCTCGAGTGGTAGTAGCCGCTGATCGAATACAACAGCTCGCCGTCGGCGATCGCGGTGCCGAGGATCAGCACGAACGGCAGCGCGATCCCCATCAGGCCGAGCCCGCGGCGCAGGAACAGATAGGAACGAACCAGCTGAGTGGCGTCGTGCACCGGGTCAGCGTAAACCCGGGCAAGATCAGTACACCACGCGATGGCACAGCGCAGGCAACGATCCGTCGGCCAGCGCGGGCAGCACGCGGGGCAGGTCGTCGAAGCGGCTTTCCCCCGTGATCAACGCGTCGAACCGGGCATCCCGCAGCATGCTCAGCGCCAATGCCATCCGCTCGGCGTGCGTCCTGTCGGGCCGGGCCACCGTGCCGACCTGGCTCGATCGCACCGACAGCCGCGCCGAGTGGAAGCGCTCGCCGAGCGGCAGGCGTACCTCCTGGTCGCCGTACCAGCTCAGCTCGATCACCCGGCCATCGGTGCGGAGCAGGTCGAGGGCGGTGCGCAGCCCTTGCTCGGTGGCGCTGGCGTGCAGCACGAGATCACAGTCGCGCGCCGCCTCGTGCGGCGCCACGAACTCCGCTCCGATGGCCTCTGCCACGGATCGGCGAGCCGGATCGACGTCGACCAGCTGCAGCCGGAGCCCGGGGAAGGCGGCCAGCAGGGCCGCCACGGCACAACCGACCATGCCGGCACCGACGACCGCCACCCGGTCGCCGATCAGCGGCCTGGCGTCCCACAAAGCGTTGATCGCTGTCTCGACGGTGCCCGCCAGGACGGCACGAGCGGCAGGCACCTCGTCCGGTACCACGGCCACGGCGGCCGCAGGCACGACGTAGTGCGTCTGATGCGGGTAGAGGCAGAAGACGGTCCGGCCGGCCAGGTGCGGCGGCCCCTCCCGGACCACGCCGACATTGAGGTAGCCGTACTTCACCGGTCCGCCGAAGTTCCCTTCCTGGAACGGAGCGCGCATCACCTCGTACTGGCCGACCGGAACGCGTCCGGTGAACACCAGGGTTTCGGTCCCCCGGCTGATCGCGCTGTAGCGGGTATCGACCAGCACGTCGTCCGGGTCGGTGCGTTCCACCGAGCACGGCCTGATCTCACCGACGCCCGGTGCACTGACCCAGAACGCGCGCGCCGGTGTCACTGCTGCCCTCCAGGAATGCGTGCTCGTCGGCGGCCGAGTTCGACCGTGGAGTCCCACCATAGATCGACTGCACACGACGCGCCGGTCGCCGTCGGACTCCGTCAGCCCGGTCGAGCCCAGCCCTCCCCGTGCCGTGAATCGCCCCGCCACCAGCCCGCGCATCCGGTTGGGCTTCGTGGCGGGACGTCACGTTCGCCATCCCGGACCACGGGGGTCCGCATACGTTCCGGAGTCCGCATACGGTCCCGGTGCCCGCGCTGGTCAGCAGTACTTGGCGCTTCCCTTACTGCCCCAGGAGCACTTGTCCAGCAGCCGGTTGTTGGGCGACCGCAGGTAGGCGGTGTCCCCCGTGTTGTTCCAGACGTGCCAGCTGCGTCCCCAGTACCGATTCAGGTAGTTGTTCGTGCCCTTGCCGGTCCGGACGTAGATGACCTTGCCCGGCTTCAGCTTGGTGGTGCCGAACACGTACCGGTGACCGGCTTCGTCCTGCAGCCGGTATCCGGTGATCGTCTTGGTCTGCTTCGAGGTGTTCTTGATGACGACGTACTCGCCGTTCAAGCTCTTGTTGGACCTGGTGTCCGTCCCCGGAGAGTTGTACTGCACCTTGTAGATCACCACTGCCCCGGCAGCTTGCGCCGTCGCCGAGGACACCATCGTTCCGGCCAGGGTCAGCACCGCCACCCCCAGCACGGCCGCTACTCTCCGCATTCACTTCTCCTCACTTCGGTAACCGTCCGCGAGAATGTGATCGACCGAGACCGACCAGCAGTTACCCACTGCTACAAGTTCACCGGATCTGCTGTTAGTCAGTGACTCGTTGCCAAGGCCGCTGCGCAGCACGCGCAGCCGCCAACCGGAATCGGATCGGCCGTCGCCCGGCGGTACAGTCACCACCGTGCTGGAGCATCCCAACGTCATCCGCGTCGTCGAGGCGCTGCGCGCGCACGGGGAGACCTCCGAAGTCCGCGCCTTCACCGAGCCGGTGCCCACCGCCACGGCCGCGGCCGAGCAGCTCGGCGTGGAAGTCGGCGCGATCGCCAACAGCTTGATCTTCGACGCCGACGGTGAGGCGGTGCTGATCCTGGCCAGCGGCGCGCACCGGGTGGACACCGAGCGCTGCGCCAAGCTGCTGGAGGTCGGCAAGCTCCGCCGGGCGAAGCCGGAATTCGTCCGCCAGGCCACCGGGCAGCCCATCGGCGGGGTCGCCCCGGTCGGCCACCCGGCTCCGCTGCGCACACTGGTGGACACCTGGCTCCGTCGCTACGAGACGGTCTGGGCCGCTGCCGGCCATCCCAACACCGTCTTCCCCACCACCTTCGACACACTGCTGCGCATCACCGGCGGGACCGCTGCCGACGTCGGCGACTGACGCGGACCCGGCTCACTGAGCCGGTGACCCCTCCCACCCCACACCCGCGTCGCCCGTCGAAGCCTTGACGGCACACCACCCGACAGGCGAAAGTGAACCATCTTCACGTTTGGGTGGTCGTCATGAGCACGGTGCTGGTCGAGCCGACCGAGAACGTCCGCTGGCCGTGGACGCTGCGCTACAACACGGCCTGGGTCGGCGTGATGGTCGGCTTCTACGGGCCGATCCAGGTGCTGCTGCCGAACCAGGCGGAAGCCATCGCCGCCGAGTCGAAGGAAACCGTGCTGGCGTGGGTGTTCGGCGTCGGCGCAGCCTTCTCGACGGTGTTCAACCCGCTGTGGGGTGCGCTGTCGGACCGGACGCTGTCCCGCTTCGGCAGGCGGCTGCCGTGGATCGCGGTCGGTGGGCTGGCCGGCGCGGCAAGCCTGGTCCTGCTCTCGGCCGCCGACACGGTCGCCGAGCTGGTCATCGGCTGGTGCCTGGTGCAGACCGCGCTCAACGCCCCGTGGGCCGCACTCACCGCCGTAGTGCCCGATCAAGTGCCGCGGAGGCAACGCGGCACCGCCGCGGGGTATCTCGGGTTGGCGCAGATGCTGGGCGTGGTGATCGCCACCGGGCTGGCCGGTGTGCTGCCCGGTGCCGCGGGCTACCTCGCCTGCGCGGTGGTGCTGCTGGTCAGCCTGGTGCCGTTCCTGCTGCAGCGGCGTGACCCGCCGTTGCCACCCGAGCAGCGACCACCGTGGGACCTGCGCGCTTTCCTCCGCGGCTTCTGGGTCAGCCCGCGCCGGTACCCGGACTTCGGCTGGGCGTGGCTGACCAGGTTCCTGCTGAACTTGTCCAACGGGCTGCTGCTGGCGTATCTGCTGTACTACCTGCGCGACGAACTGGGCATCGCCGACGCCGAGGGCGCCCTGCTGGTGCTGACCGTGGTCAACGTGCTCGGCGTGATGGCCGCGGTGCTGATCGCCGGCGTGTGGTCGGACCGGCTGGCTCGCCGCAAGGTCTTCGTCATCGTCTCCGGCCTGATCATGGCCGCGGCCGCGTTCCTGCTGGCCGGCGTCGCCACCTACCCGGTCGCGATCATCGCCGCCGCGGTGGTCGGCATCGGCTTCGGCGTCTACACCTCGGTGGACTTCGCGTTGATCACCCAGGTGCTGCCCGCGGCCGCGGACCGCGGCAAGGACCTCGGCGTGCTCAACATCTCCAACACGCTGCCGCAGGTGGTGGCTCCCGCGCTGGCCGCGCCGCTGGTCACCCAGCTCGGCGGCTATCCGGCGCTGTTCGCCGCGTCCGGGCTGGTCGCGGTCCTCGGCGCGGTGCTCGTCGGCAGGATCACCTCGGTGGCGTGACAGGCACATGAAAAGTCACACGACGAACCGGAAAGGCAGCCGATGATCCCGCGCGAATTCCTCTGGGGTGTGGCCAGCGCAGCGTTCCAGGTCGAAGGCGCCCTCACCGCCGACGGCCGGGGCCGTTCCATCTGGGACACCTTCTGCGCCCAACCCGGTCGTATTCGCAACGGCGACAACGCCGACGTGGCAGCGGACCACTATCACCGATACCGCGAAGACGTGGCGCTGATGCGCGAACTCGGCGTGGACGCCTACCGGTTCTCCATCTCCTGGCCACGAGTGCAACCCACCGGCTCGGGCCCGGCCAACCCGGCGGGACTCGACTTCTACGACCGCCTGGTCGACGAGCTGCTGGCAGCGGGGATCAAACCCGTGGTGACCCTGTACCACTGGGATCTGCCGCAGGAGCTGCAGGACGCCGGCGGCTGGCAGTCCCGGGACACCGCGGCCCGGCTGGCCGACTACGCCGCGCTGGTGGCCAGGCGGCTGGGCGACCGGGTGCACCTGTGGATGCCGATCAACGAACCGGTCGTGGTGACGATGTTCGGACACGCGGTCGGCAGGCACGCACCCGGCCTGGAGCTCGGTTTCGGCGCGCTGCCGGTCGCCCATCACCTGCTGCTCGGCCACGGCCAGGCGGTGCGCGCGCTCCGCGCCGAGGGCGCCGGCACGATCGGGATCGCCTCCAACCACGCGCCGACCTGGCCGGCCAGCGACGACCCCGCCGACGTCGAGGCTGCGAACGGCTACGACACCCTGGTGAACTGGCTGTTCGCGGATCCGATCCTGCGCGGCGAGTACCCCGATCCCCTGCTGGCCGCCGCGATGCCCGGCCCCGTCGAGGAGGATCTGCGGATCATCGCCGAGCCCCTGGACTTCTTCGGCATCAACTACTACCAGCCCACCCTGGTCGGAGCGCCCGACCCGGACGGCGAGGCCGACTCGTCCGTCCTGGAAGGGGCGCAGCTGCCCGCCGGCCTGCCGTTCGCACCGCGCGCCCTGACCGGCTACCCCACGACCGCGTTCGGCTGGCCCGTCGTGCCGGACGGGTTGCGGCAGATTCTCACCACGTTCAAGTCCCGCTACGGCGAGCAGCTCCCTCCGGTCTACATCACCGAAAGCGGCTGCTCGTATCACGACGAAGTGGGGCCGGACGGCAAGGTCGACGACCAAGAACGCATCGCCTACCACAGGGCCCACATCGACGCCCTCGGCCAGGCGATCGCGGAAGGTGTCGACGTGCGCGGCTACTTCGTCTGGTCGATCACCGACAACTTCGAATGGGCCGAGGGGTACAGCCAGCGATTCGGCCTGATCCACATCGATTACCAGACCCAGCGCCGCACGCCGAAGAACTCCTACTACTGGTACCGCGACATGATCCGGCAGCACAAGGAAGCCGCATGACCGGTCCCTGGGGACCGGTCATGCCCTGGAGTGAGCCCGAGGGCGCACGGAACGCCCACGCGCCCTCGGGCTCACCGGCACCTGACCTCCAGCGCTCAGCCCGTGACGACGCGCTCGAGGATGGCTTTGGTGTTCACACCGGCAGGCAGGGTCCCGAAGGCGACGCCCCAGTCGCGGCTCAACCGCGTGGCGCAGAAGGCGTCCGCGACCGCGGCGTTGCCCTGCATGTGCAGCAGGGCCCCCTGCAGCACCATGGCCATCAGCTCGACCACCCGCCGGGTTCGGTACTCCAGGTTGCCGGGGTCCGACAGTTCCTTGCGCACCAGCGCGATGGCCTCGTCCAACCGCGGGTCCACCCCAGCGGCCTTGTCGACCTCGTCGAAGTAGGCCTGCAACGACTCCGGCTGCTTGGCCATGGCGCGCAGCGCGTCCAGCGCCGCGACGTTGCCGGAGCCTTCCCAGATGGACATCAGCGGGGACTCCCGGAACAGCCGCGGCATCCCGGATTCCTCCACGTAACCGTTGCCGCCGAGGCATTCCAGCGCTTCCGCGGCGTGCGCGGGCGCTCGCTTGCACACCCAGTACTTCGACACCGCCAGGGCCATGCGGCGCAGCTGCGCTTCGTGCTCGTCGCCAGCCGCCGCCCGGTCGACGGCCGCAGCCAACCGCATCGCGACGGTCGTCGCTGCTTCCGCCTCGATCGCCAGGTCGGCCAGCACGTTGGCCATCAGTGGCTTGTCGATCAGCAGGCCGCCGAATGCCGAGCGGTGCCGCGCGTGGTGCACCGCCTGCAGCAGGCCCGCGTACATCCCGGCGGCCGAGCCGATGGTGCAGTCCAGCCGGGTCATGTTGACCATGTGAATGATCGTCTGGATGCCGCGGCCCTCTTCCCCGACCAGGTAGCCGACCGCTTCGTCGTACTCGATCTCGGCGGACGCGTTCGACCGGTTGCCCAGCTTGTCCTTCAGCCGCTGCAGGCGCATCGGGTTGCGCGTGCCGTCCGGCAGGATCCGCGGCACCAGGAAACACGACAGGCCACCGGGCGCCTGCGCCAGCGCCAGGAAGATGTCCGACATCGGCGCGGACGTGAACCACTTGTGCCCGACGAGCAGGTAGTGATCGCCGTTGGGGGTGGCCCGCGTGGTGTTGGCGCGCACGTCCGAGCCACCCTGCTTCTCCGTCATCGACATGCCCGCGATGAGACCGCGCTTGGACATGGGTTCGCGCAACCCGTAGTCGTACACACGGGACGCAAGCAGCGGCTCGAACCGCTCGGCCAGCTCCGGCTCTTCGCGCAGCGCAGGCACCGCCGCATACGTCATCGAGATCGGGCAGATGTGCCCGGGATCGGCCAGCGTCCACACGAACGTCTTGGCGGCGCGGGCCAGATGAGCCCCCGGCCTGCTGTCGGCCCACGGTGCGGCGTGCAAGCCGTTCTCCACCGCCACCCGCATCAGTTCGTGCCAGTACGGGTGGAACTCGACCTCGTCGATGCGATGCCCGTAGCGGTCATGGGTGCGCAGCACCGGCGGGTTCTGCTCCGCCAGCCGTCCCCATTCCTGCGCCTGCTCGCTGCCGGCCAGCCGCCCCAGCGTATGCAGCTCCGCCTCCGCCCACTCCGCTCCCCCGGCGCGCACGCTCTCCAGCAACGCCGGATAGTTGGCGACGTCGTGACCGGCTAGTGGCGGGACCTGGTTGGTGACCTCATGGGTTGGGGGCATGCTGCACTCCTAACGCTCGCAGGGTGAACGCGGTCATCGCGGGCACGATGTCGGGGTGATCGCCGGTGGACAGCGGGCCGATCAGCGCTTCCGCCACGGCCCCGACCAGCGCGGCGGCGGTCAGCTCCGCATCCTGTGGCGGCAGGACCCCGGCGGCGACGCCTTCGGCGACGTGCTTGGCGATGATGTCGCGGAATGCGCGCCGGTAGACCAGCCGTTCGGCGTCCACCGCGGGGTCGACCGGCTCGGCCAGCAGCGCGTAGGCCAGCCGGGGCGCCTTGAGCGCGCGCCGGGCGAACGTCTCGGTGACGGCCACGACCCGCTCGAGAGCATCACCGGACGCGCTCGCCTCGGCCACCGCGGACACCTCCCGGTCCACCACGGCCCGGAACAGCTCCACGGCCAGCGCCGACTTGCTGGGGAAATGCCGGTAGATGGTGCCGGTGGCAACACCTGCCCTGGCCGCGACCGCAGCCATCGTGCACCCTGTGTAGCCGTGTTCGGCCAGGACGTCGTGGGCGGCCTGCACGATCGCAGCCCGCTGGGCGTCCAGCCGGGCTTGCACGGCCGGTGTCCGGCGATACGCCATGCAAGAAGTGAATCACGAATTCACTTCTTCGCCAAGGGAATCGCCGCGCCGTCGTGGCCGTTGCACACGGCATGCTCGACCATGCGCAACGAGACCTGTTGGACAAGGTGCGGCACGGTGTGCTGACCACGCTCAAGCGCGACGGCACCCCGCAGATGTCGATCGTCGGGTTCGCCTACGACGACCAGGACCGGCTGATCCGCATTTCCGTCACCGACTCGCGGGCCAAGACGCGCAACCTGCGGCGGGATCCGCGCGCCAGCCTGCTGGTCACCCCGCCGTCCATGCGCGGTTACGTCGTCCTGGAAGGCACGGCCGAGCTCACGCCGGTCGCGCGGCAACCCGACGACGCGACGGTCGACGAGCTGGTCGACCTCTATCGCACGATCGCCGGGGAGCATCCGGACTGGGCGGAGTTTCGCCAGGCCATGGTGGACGAGCGCAGGCTGGTGCTGCGTATCGCGGTCAGCCACACCTACGGGTGGCTCGCCTGATCACCGCGTGCGGGTCCGCCAGAGCAGGTAGACGAAGTACGGCGTGCCGATCAACGCGGCCAGCAGGCCGGCCGGGATCTGTGCCGGGGCGATCACCGTCCGGCCCACCGTGTCGGCAAGCGAGATGACCAGGGCGCCGATGAGCGCGGCCACCGGGATCATCCGGGCGTGTTTGCTCCCGACCAAGCCGCGCGCGATGTGCGGGGCGACCAGCCCGACGAACCCGACGACGCCCACCGCGGCGACGGCGGTCGCGGTGAGGACGGCCGCCGCCCCGAGCGCGAGCAGCCGGGCCCGTTCCAGTCGCACCCCGAGCACCCGCGGGGTGTCGTCGTCGAGGGCGAGCAGATCGAGCTCCCGGCGCGCCAGCACGATCAGCGGCGTCAGCACCAACAGCGCGACGCCCACCGGGAGCAGCTGCTCCGGTGTCCGACCGTAGGTGGACCCGGACAGCCAGGTCAGCGCCTTGACCGTGTTCCACGGATCGAACGCGACGATGAGGAACGTGCTGATCGCGTTGCAGCCCATCCACATGCCGACGCCGATGAGCACCAGCCGGTCGGAATTGAGCCCGCCGCGGTACGCCAGCAGGTAGACCGTGCCGAACGCAAGCAGCGCGGAGCCGGTGGCGATCACCGTCATGGTGACCGTCCCGGCCATCGGCACCACGGTGATCAGGGTGACCGCACCGACCCCGGCTCCCGCGGTGACGCCGAGGATCCCGGGTTCGGCGAGCGGATTGCGGCACACCGCTTGCACCACCGACCCGGCGATCGCCAACGCCAGACCCGCCAGCAGCGCTGCCGCCACCCGCGGCCAGCGGCCTTCCAGCATCGCCGCCATGCCGACGCTGCTGTTGCCGGTGAGCCAGTTGACGATGTCGCCGGTCAGCACCCAGCGGTCGCCGAGCAGCATGCCCGCCAACAGCGCCGCACCGAGCAGGACGGCCAGGACCGCCACCACGGTGAGCACGAAACGACGCGAACGCACCGCCGCCGAATGCGGTGTCGGTGGCCTGCGGGTCGGTCCCGCGTCCCGGTAACGACGGGCGAGCGCGATCAGCACCCCGGCGCCGAGGATCGTCGTCACGACCCCTGCCGGAACGTCCACGCCCGCCTGCCCGCCGAGCACGGCACGCACCGCGATGTCCGAGCTCAGCACGATCACCACGCCGACGAGCGAGGACAGCGGGAACAGCACCCGGTGCCGCATCAGACCGGGGATGCGCGCGCCCATCAGCCGCACGACCGCGGGGGCGACCAGTCCGATGAACGGGATCGGCCCGGCGAGGCTGACCGCGGCGGCGGCCAGCAGCACGGCCAGCATCGCGGTGATCAACCGGGTCTGCCGCACCCGCACCCCGAGCACCGATGCGGTGTCGCTGCCCAGCGCCAGGATGTCCAGCCGATGACCGAGCAGCATGCAGCAGGCGACGCACAGCAGCACCACCGGCGCGAGCTGCACGACCGGGGTGACGTCGGCCTGGACCAGGGATCCCATCCCCCATGCGAACAGCCCGTGCGTCTCCTCCTCGTAGAGCAGCAGGAAGAGGTAGGTCACCGACTGCACGGCCATGGTGATCGCCGAGCCGGCCAGAATGATCCTGGTCGGCGAGGTCCCCCCGGACGACAGCAGCAGCACCAGCCCGGCGGCGAGCAGTCCGCCGACGAAGGCCGAGCCGAGCGCGGCCAGCCCGCTCAGCAGAGAACTGCCCGCGGTCAACGAGATGCCGAGCGCCGCCGACAGCACGACCGCAAGGTGAGCGCCCGCGTTCACCGCCAGGGTGTCCGGCGAGGCCAGCGCGTTGCGCGCCACCGACTGCAGCGCGGCGCCTGCGCAGCCGAGCGCCACGCCCACCAACAGCGCGGCGAGCATGCGCGGCAGCCGTGAGCCGCTGAGGATGTCGAGCACCTGCTGATCGGCCGGGCCGGCCAGCAGCTCCAGCAGATCGAGCGCGCCGACCCCGGACGTGCCCTGCGTGAGGTGCACCGCCGCGAGCACCACCACCGCCGCGGTGGCCACGACGAACGCCGTGGCCACCGGGATGGGCCGAAGCGGCGGGGGTGCCTGATCCGCCTGCGGTGCCGCGACGGTCTGGCTCAAGACGTCAGGATCCGCACGAGCTCGTTGGCGTACTGGGCGCAGGACTTCGGGCCGCCGAAGGTCCAGATGCCGTCGGTCAGCTTGTGCACGTTGCCCGCCTTGACGAACGGCAGCGACTTCCAGATCGGGTTGCTGCTGAGCCCGTCGGCGAACACGTCGTTGCCGTCGGAGGCGTTGTAGAAGAAATGCACGTCGGCGTCCTTGATGGTGGTCAGGCCCTCGACGTCGGTGGCGCCAAGGCCCCACATCTCGTCGACCTTGCCCTGCCAGGCGTTCTCCAGCCCGATCTCCTGCGCGACCCGCGACACCAGCGCGCCCTGCCCGAACGGCCGGATGGAGATGACGTTGCCTTCCTTGTAGCCGTCGGCCATGACGAATTTGGCGCCGTCCTTGCCCGCGTCGGCCAGCTTCTGTTTCGCCTCGGCAAGCGTGGCGTCCAGTTCCTCCAGCAGCTGCTCGGCCTTGTCCTCGGTACCGGTCGCGGTGGCGATCATCATCAGGTCGTCACGCATCCGGTCCAGCTCGCCGCGCTTGGCGTCGGCACCCTTGGTGACCAGCACCGGGATGCCCTTGTCCTCCAGCCGCTTGCTCAGGTTGGAGTCCCGGTTCTCCTCCATGACGACCAGATCGGGCGTCAGGCCGAGGATCGAGTCCTCGCTCGGCTCGGCGCGGGTGCCGACGTCCTTGACGCCGGCGTCCAGCTTCTCGGCGGTCACCCAGGTGGAATAGCCCTTGACGTCGGCGACGCCGACCGGCATGACCCCGAGGCTGGCCAGCATTTCCGCCTCGCCCCACTCCAGCGCCACGACCTTCTTGGCCGGGGCCTTCAGTTCGATGGTCTTGCCGCGGCTGTCGGTCACCGTGACCGGGCCGGACGACGCGGCGGAGCCGGAGTCGGCGACCTGCTCCGGGTTCTCGGTCGTGCCGCAGGCGCCGAGCGCGAGCAGCATGGCAGACGCCGCGAACGCGGCGATCCGGGTCCTCATCATCATGTCCTGACTACTCGATGGGTGTGTTTGCCGACCGGGACAGCGGTGAGCTGGCCGGTCGTGTGATCGGTGGTGACGTCGATGCGGATGCCGTAGGTCTCGGTCAAGTGCTCGCTGGTCAGCACGTCGGCCGGGGGACCGAAGGCACGCACCCGCCCCCGGTGCAGCAGCACCACCTCGTCGGCCACCTGGGCCGCTTGGTTCAGGTCGTGCAGCACCACACCGACGGCGACGTTGTGCTCGTCGGCCAGGTCACGCACCAGGTCCAGGATTTCCACCTGATAACGCAGGTCGAGGAACGTGGTCGGCTCGTCCAGCAGCAGCACGCCGGTGTCCTGGGCCAGGCAGGTCGCCAGCCACACCCGCTGCAGCTCACCGCCGGACAGCTCGTCCACCGGGCGGTGCGCCATCGGCGTCGTCCCGGTGACCTCCAACGCGTGCTCCACCGCCCGCAGGCCGTCCGGGTCTTCGCCGCTGAACCGGCTCCGGTAGGGGTACCGCCCGTAGCTGACCACGTCCCGGACAGTGATGCCGGTCGGGGTCGGCCGGCTCTGTGCCAGCAGCGTCACGCGCCGCGCGAACTCCTTCGGCGCCAACGCGAACGCGGACTCGCCGTCCTCCAGCAGGACGTCGCCGCAGGTCGGCTTGTGCAAGCGGGCGAGTGCGCGCAGCAACGTCGACTTCCCACTGCCGTTCGGTCCGACCAGGGCAGTCACCTTGCCCGCCGTCAACGTCAGGGAAGCCGCGTGCACGACGGTGGTGCCGTGATAGCCGACGTCGAGTGCGTGACCGCTGAGCACATTCACGGCTAGTGAGGCTAGCCTAACCTCACTTCCCTGCCAATGTCCGATTCGGCATGAATGTGGCGACGCGCGTCACAATCAGGACTCGGCCGGTAGCCCGGCCGCCTCGGCGAGCAACTGCGCGGACCGCAACCGGGTGTCCACGGTCGGGCTCTGGAGGGCGACGATCAGCTCGTCGGCGTCGGCGTGGTCGGCGAACTTGGCCAGGTACTCCACCACACGATCCGGGGTGCCCGCCGCGGTGTAGGTGAGCATTTCGTCCACCTGCGCCGCATGCGGCCCGCGCAGGATCTCGTCCGCCTGCTCGTCGGTGATCTTGCGGTCCCTGCGGCCGAACAACACCCGCACCCGGGTGCGGCGGGCGGCCTGCAGATGCTCCTGCGCCTCCTCCTCGGTGTCGGTGGCGATGACGTTGACCGCGGCGATGACGTAAGGGCGCTCGAGCTGATCGGAAGGCCGGAATCGCTCGCGGTAGATGCGCACCGCCTGCTGCAGCGCGGCGGGCGCGAAGTGAGAGGCGAACGCGTACGGCAGCCCGAGCTGGGCAGCCAGTTGAGCGCCGAACAACGACGAGCCGAGGATGTAGAGCGGGACGTTGGTGCCACGGCCGGGTATCGCCTGAACGCCGGGGACCCGGCTGTCCCCGGTCAGGTAGCCCTGCAGCTCGAGGACGTCCTCCGGGAAGGTGTCGGCCGCCTGCGGGTCCCGTCGCAGCGCTCGCACGGTGACCGGGTCGGTGCCGGGGGCCCGGCCGAGACCGAGGTCGATCCGGCCCGGATGCAGGCTGGCGAGCGTGCCGAACTGCTCGGCGATCACCAGCGGCGCATGGTTGGGCAGCATCACCCCGCCCGCGCCGACCCGGATGCGCGTGGTGTTGGCCGCGACGTGCGCGATGAGCACGGCCGTCGCCGAGGAGGCGATCGACGCGAAGTTGTGATGTTCGGCGTACCAGACGCGGCGGTAGCCGGCCCGCTCGGCCAGCTGGGCAAGCCGGACACTGCCTTGCAAGCTCGCGCTCACCGTCGACCCACGGTCGACGGTGGCCAGGTCGAGCACCGACAACGGAACCGGAAGCATCACGCCGTCCTCGCCACTGGGAGATCACGTCGGATCACGACACTGCCAGCTGCAACGGCCACCGCAGGCCGGGATATTCCGAGACGTTCGCACGGAGTTGCGCACAGACTTCCGCACGGACTTCCGCACGGCGGCTTTCGTGCCGCCCGAGTCACAGCTCGGGCACCGACCGGCGCGGGTCCACGGGTTCGTCGGCCGACCCGGTTAACCTTCTCGCTCGTGACTGCCACCGTGGAGCCCCTGTACGGGGCGGACGACCTGACCCACCTCGAAGGCCTGGAAGCGGTACGCAAGCGGCCCGGAATGTACATCGGGTCCACCGACAGCAGGGGAATCAACCACCTGCTGTCGGAGATCCTGGACAACTCCACCGACGAGGGCATAGCCGGGCACGCCACCCGCATCGTGGTGACGTTGCACGCCGACGGCAGCGTCCAGGTCGACGACGACGGCCGGGGCATCCCGACCGACGTGCACGCCAAGTCCGGGCTCAGCGGTGTCGAGCTGGTGCTCACCAAGCTGCACGCGGGCGGCAAGTTCGGCGGGGCAGGCTACAAGACGTCCGGTGGCCTGCACGGCGTCGGCGCGTCCGCGGTCAACGCGCTGTCACACCGCATGGACGTGGTGGTGAAACGGGACGGGAAGGTCCACGAGATCTCGTTCGCCCACGGCACGCCGGGCGAGTTCCACGGTCCGGGGCCGAAAGCCCGGTTCACCGAGCGGTCCGGGCTGCGCGTGGTGCGCAAGATGAAGCGCGGCGAGCCCACCGGCACGTCGGTGCGGTACTGGCACGACTCCCGCTACTTCGAATCCGGTGCCGCGCTGGACGTGGAGGCGGTGCGGCAGAAGATGCGGCACACCGCGTTCCTGGTGCCCGGTGTGACGTACGTGCTGCGCCTGGCCGGCGAGGACGGCATCTCCGAGGAGGTCTTCCACTATCCGCGAGGCCTGGCGGACATGGTGGAGTTCCTGGCGCCGAGCGACGAGAAGCCGGTGTCCGGGACGCTGGTCATCGCCGGGGAGGGCACTTACCGGGAGAACGCGGCCGACGCCAACGGCGTCATGCGGTCCAACGTGGAACGCCGCGCCGAGGTCGAGGTCGCCCTGCGCTGGGGCACCGGCTACGAGCGCATCGTCGAGTGCTTCACCAACACCATCCGCAACCAGCACGGCGGCACGCATCGCAAAGGGTTCGAGCGGGGCGTGCTGCGCGCGATCAACGACGCGATCTCCCGCAGCCGCGGCCTGCTGAAGCCGAAAGAGGCGCTGCCGACGCTGGAAGACGTGCTGGAGGGCATGACGGCGGTGGTGCACGTCAAGCTGCCCGAACCGCAGTTCACCTCGCAGACCAAGGACGAGCTCTCCACGGCGGGCATCACCAAGGTCGTCCAGCAGATCGTCGAGCGCGAGGTCAAGGCGTGGACCCAGGCGCGCAGGACGAAGTCCGAGGCCAAAGTCGTGCTGCAGAAGGTGGTCGACGCGGCCCGGGTGCGCCTGGTGCAGAAGCAGCAGAAGGACGCCGCCCGGCGCAAGACGGCGCTGGAGGGCGCGGCCATGCCCGCCAAGCTGGTGGACTGCCGGTCCACCGGGATCGAGCGCAGCGAGCTGTTCCTGGTCGAGGGCGACAGCGCGCTCGGCTCGGCCAGGCTGGCGCGGTCCTCGGAGTACCAGGCGCTGCTGCCGCTGCGCGGCAAGATCCTCAACGTGCAGAAGGCCAGCCTGGCCGACACGTTGAAGAACGCCGAGATCGCCGCGATCGTGCAGGTGCTCGGCGCGGGCACCGGCCGCACGTTCGACCTGTCCGCCATGCGCTACGGCCGGGTGATCATCATGGCCGACGCGGACGTGGACGGCTCGCACATCCGCACGCTGCTGATCACGCTGTTCGCCAAGTACATGCGGCCGGTGATCACCGCGGGCAGGCTGTACGCGGCGATGCCGCCGCTGCACAAGGTGATGACCAAGGGTCGCAATCCGCAGACCCACTACACGTTCACCCAGCGGGAGATGGAGCAGACCGTGGCCAGGCTGGAGGCGGCCGGCCATCAGGTGGTCAAACCGGTGCCCCGGTTCAAGGGCCTCGGCGAGATGGACCCGGACGAGTTATGGGAGACCACCATGAATCCCGCGACCAGGTCGGTCCGCCGGATCACGCTGGAGGACGCCGAGGCCGCGGAAGCGGCGCTGGAGCTGCTGATGGGCGAGAAGGTGGAGCCCCGGCGCAACTGGCTGGTGGAGTCGTCCTCCCGCGTCGACCAGGAAGCCATCGACATCTGATCCCACACGCGTAGCGCTACACGAGGAGCCGCAGCATGGCACGCCGCACCGGCCCTACCACCCGCATCGACCCCGCTGCGTTCGACAAGGCGGGCGCGCACGTCTACGACAGCCCGGTCAAGCAGGAGATCGAGCAGTCGTACCTGGAATACGCGTACTCGGTCATCCACTCCCGTGCCCTGCCCGATGCGCGGGACGGGTTGAAGCCGGTCCATCGGCGGATCCTGTACTCGATGAACGAGAACGGCTACCGGCCGGGGCACGCCTACGTGAAGTCCTCGCGGGTGGTCGGCGACGTGATGGGCAAGTACCACCCGCACGGTGACGCCGCGATCTACGACGCCATGGTGCGGATGGCGCAGGACTTCTCGCTCAACGTTCCGCTGGTCGACGGCCACGGCAACTTCGGCTCCCCCGACGACGGCCCGGCGGCCAGCCGCTACACCGAGGCCCGCCTGTCGGCGGAGGCCATGCTGATGGTGGGCGAGCTGGACGAGGACACCGTCGACTTCCGGCCGAACTACGACGGGTCGCTGCAGGAGCCCGCGGTGCTGCCTGCGGCGTTCCCGAACCTGCTGGTCAACGGCACGTCGGGGATCGCAGTCGGCATGGCGACCAACATGATTCCGCACAACCTGGGCGAGGTGATCGACGCCGCCAGGTGGCTGATCGACCACCCGGACGCCTCGCTGGACAAGCTGATGGAGTTCGTGCCGGGCCCCGACCTGCCGACCGGTGGTCAGCTGCTCGGGCTGGACGAGGTGCGCAAGGCGTACGAGACCGGCCGTGGCGTGGTGCGGATGCGGGCCAAGGTGCAGATCGGGCCGCTGCCCGGCAGCCGGGGCAGGCAGGCGATCACCATCACCGAGCTGCCGTACGCGGTCGGCCCGGAGAAGATCATCGAGAAGATCACCGAAGAGGTCACCAAGACCAAGCGGCTGACCGGCATCGCCGACGTGAAGGACCTGACCGACCGGGAGAACGGCACCCGGGTGGTCATCGAGTGCAAGGTCGGGGTGAACCCGCAGGCGCTGCTGGCCGACCTGTACCGGCTGACGCCGATGGAGCAGTCGTTCGGCATCAACAACCTGGTGCTGGTCGACGGCCAGCCCAGGACGCTGGGGCTCAAGCAGCTGCTCGAGGTCTTCCTGCGCCACCGCTACGACGTGGTGACCCGGCGCACCAAGTACCGGCGGCGCAAGCGCGAGGAACGGCTGCACCTGGTCGAGGGCCTGCTCAAGGCCCTGTTGGACATCGACCGGGTGATCGCGTTGATCCGCGGCAGCGAGAACGCGCAGGCGGCCAAGGAAGCCCTGATGGCCGAGTTCGACCTGACCGAGGTGCAGGCCACCTACATCCTGGACACCCCGCTGCGCAGGCTGACCAAGTACGACAAGCTCGAGCTGGACGCCGAGCACGCCAAGCTGCGGTCCGAGATCGCCGAGCTGAACAAGATCCTCGACGACGAGGCCGAGCTGAAGCGGGTGGTGTCGGAGGAGCTGGCGCAAGTGGCGGAGAAGTTCGCCACGCCCCGGCGGACGTCGCTGATCGACGGCGACCTCAAGGAGGTGCTCGCCGCCCAGCCGAAGGGCCCGCTGGAGGTCAGCGACGACCCGTGCCAGGTGCTGCTGTCGGCGTCGGGACTGCTGGCCAGGACCGCGGCGGAGTCCGAGGAGGTCCTGGAGAAGCGGCGGCGCAGCGGGCGGGTGAAGCACGACGCGGTGGCCGCGTTGGTGCACACCACCGCGCGCGGGAGGGTGCTGCTGATCACCAGCCACGGCCGCGCGTTCAAGACCGACGTGCTGCCCTTGCCGGTGTTGCCCGAGCAGGTCGGCACCGTGTCGCTGGGCGGCGGCATCCCGGTCACCGAACTGGTGCCGCTGGAAGCGGGTGAGAAGGTGGTCGGCCTGGCCCCGTTGGGCGAGCAGGCGGCAGGTTCCCCCGGCCTGGCGCTGGGCACGGAGAAGGGCGTGGTCAAGGTGTGCGCCCCGGATTGGCCGGTGCGGGCCGAGGAATTCGAGGTCATCTCGCTGAAGGAGGGCGACCGGGTGGTCGGCGCCACGTGGCTGACCAGCGGCGACGAGACGCTGGTGTTCGTCACCTCGGCGGCTTCCCTGCTGCGCTACTCCGCCTCGCTGGTCCGGCCGCAAGGGCTCAGGGGCGGCGGCATGGCGGGCATCAAACTCGGCGGCGACGCCCGGGTGGTGTTCTTCGGCGCGGTGGCCACCGACGATCCCGACCACGGCGAGCCGATGGTGGTGACCGCGACCCAGCAGACGGTCAAGGTCACCCCGCTGGCAGAGTTCCCGGCGAAAGGCCGCGCCACCGGCGGTGTGCGGGCGCAGCGCTTCCTCAAGGGGGAGTCGCAGCTGTCGTTGGCGTGGGTCGGGCCGCGGCCCGCGGGTTCGTCCCGCAAGGGCGAGCCGGTCGACTTGCCGGACGTCGACCACCGGCGGGACGGATCGGGGCAGGCCGGCCGGGTGCCGGACCTGGTGGGCCATCTGGTCGAACGGGGCTGACGCGTCGTCGTCGGCCGGGGCCGATCGCGGCCTCGCCGGTGTGGCGGGCACGGTACCGCGCGCCGCGGAACTGTCGGTCCTCGGCGGTACAACGGGCGCATGGCACTGCACTGGAAGCTGATCGTCGACAGCAAGAACGCCATCGCCATCGCCGATTTCTGGGCGAACGCGCTGGGCTATCAGGTGGAGGACGCGGGCGCGCTGATCGATCAGCTCGTTGCCGCCGGCCAGCTGCCGGAGGAAGCGGTCGTCGAGCACGGCGGCCGGAAGTACTTCCGCGGCTTCGCCGCGATCCGGCATCCGGACGACCCGTACGACCCGGTGTCCGGCATCGGCAAGGGACGGCGGATCCTGTTCCAGGACGTGCCGGAGGAGAAGTCGGTCAAGAACCGGCTGCACATCGACGTGCACGCGGGCGATGAAGGGCTCGAGGCGCTGGTGAGCAGGCTGGAGTCGCTGGGCGCCAAGCGCGTGCAGAAATACGACAAGGGGCCGGCCGGGCACTGGTGGCTGATGCTCGATCCGGAAGGCAACGAGTTCTGCGCCGCGGGCTGATCGCGACGGCCCGCGGAATCGGCTCCCGGACGTGCGGGCTGCGGATCACGGCTCGACAGGTCGGCGACCCCGCAGTGATGTCGATTTCGGCTGGCTCCAGCCCCTGCTCGCCTGCCACTCCCGCCCGCACAGCCAGCCGGCCAAGGCGGGCCGCTGAAGTCGCTCCGCAGCAGCACTGTACGCGGTGGCCCGTGTCGCGCGCCCCGCTGACAGGCCTGCTCCCCCGGCCCGGCCACCGCCCCACCGCTCCTCACGGCTCGCGTGCATCCCTCCCCTACGCGGGACATGCACACCGGAACTCGGATCATCCGCCCGCGAACGCCGTCCGGTTCATGAACGAGTGCACTGTTCGGTGCTGCGATCCGTAGTCGTTCATGTGGCACGGTCATTGCTCAAACGCGCCGGACAGGTGGCCCGGGCTGTGCTGGTGGCACCGCTTCGCCTGGTTCCGGCCGTGGTCATGCGCAAGGTGCAGGGCGCATACACGTCGGGGCGGATGCGCTGGGTCTCGCGTCCGCTGGTGGCAGTGCTCCGGCACCGCCCGTTCGGGCCGATCGAGGCCTTCGCGGTGCCCGGTGCCCCACGCGTCCGCATGGTCACGGCGGAGTCGCGGGCGATTCGGCAGCTGTACTGGTGCGGCGTGCAGGAGCACGCGGGCGTGGCAGCCGAAATCTGGCGGGATCTGTGCCGGAACGCGGGGACCGTCGTGGAGCTGGGCGCCAACATCGGCTTCTTCACCGTCGTCGGTGCGCAGGCGCAGCCTGCTGGCTCCGTCTACACCGCTGTCGAAGCACATCCCGGTTCCGCCCAGGTCCTGCGCCGGAACGTGGAGCTCAACGGGTTGTCACACGTCACCGTGATCCATGCGGCTGCGCTCGACGTGGCCGAGCCGGGCCACGCGGAGCTCGCTGTCCCGGACCACGACCGCGATGTCGCACCGACCGGCGGTTACGTCGTCGGGCATGCGGAAGGCGTTGCCGGCCGTCCGACAGCGCGCACGATCAGAGTGCCGACGGTCCCGGCAGCAGGCGTACTGGCCCAAGCCGACCTCGTCACGCTGGACGTCGAGGGGTGCGAGGCCGCGATTCTCGAGGCGGCCGCCGAGAACGTGCTCGCCCGCAGGGCGACCGTCATGGTGAAGGTGCAGCGCTCCCCTGGCAGGCTGCGGTCACTCCTGCTCAGGTTCCACACGGCCGGCTATGTGGTCTTCGCCGTCGGGAGATCCTGCCTGCATCTGCTCACCACGAGCCAGCTGTACTCGACCGGCCCGCTGCCGCTCCACGACTCGCGGGACGTGTTGCTCATCCCCGCGGAGTCGGCGGCCAAGCTGTGAACCGATGACACACCGCCCGAGCACCGGCACGCTGACGGGAGCTGGCCTGCATCGCGCAGGAACCTCGTCCACGCGTCGCCCCTCCCCCCGCCCGTGGTCGACGAACCCGATGGAGCTCGGCCGCGATGCATGTTTAGTGCTGTTCTCGGCGGTGCAGTCGTGCATACGACTGTGCCGCCGCACACCCGAAGGTGCACGGCGGCACAGCAAGCTGGTCGGCCGGACTTACTCCGGACGGTTCACGTCGCCGCGCCAAGCGCCGGTGGCGTGCCCCTGCTGCTCGATGAACTCCTTGAACCGCTTCAGGTCGCCCTTCACCCGCTGGCTGAGCAAGCCGGACTTGTCGGCCACGTTCTCCGCGAAGCCCTCCGGGTCGATGTCCATCTGGGCGGTGACCCGTGTCTGGTCGTCACCGAGCCGGTGGAAAGTGATCACACCCGCGTGCTGCGGACCGTTGTCCGATCTCCAGGCCACGCGCTCTTCCGGGTGCTGTTCGGTGATCGTCGCGTCGAACTCGCGCCGTACCCCGCCGACCGACACGTCCCAGTGCGTTTTGGTCGGCGTGAGCTGCTGAACACGGTCCACGCCTTCCATGAACTGCGGGAACGTCTCGAACTGCGTCCACTGGTCGTACACCGGGGCGATCGGGACGTTCACGTCGACCGAGGCCGTGATCGTGCTCATGGGCACTCCTCTCGATGGGGTCCCTTCGGCTACCCGGCCCGGCGAGATCACTACACACCCGGTGGCTGTGTGTTGGCCCACGCCGTCCTGGTAGCCGGCAGCGAACATCGCGCATCGGGAGCACGACTCGTCGCGTGCGCGAACCAGGCCCACGCTCCCGCCGCGACGACGCTCGGCCCGCTCGCTCGGAGATCTCCGGGGAGCGGGCCGAGGTGCCCGGTGCTACGGCCGCCAGACCGCCGCGAAGCGGTGTCCGGTACCGCTCGCGTATCCGGTCACCTGACGGGTTCGGTACTTCTTGCCCACCCACGTGTCGTACTCGGCCTGGTACTGCGCCGCGGTCAGCCCGTGCCGAGCTTCGAACGGCCCGGGGACTGCGGAGGTGTAGATCGCGGACAGATACGCCTTGCCGCCGTGGTTGTAAGCGTTCAGGTAGAGCGGTCTCCGGCCGAGGGCCAGCTGCGTTTCGGCGAACTCCTGGTAGTTGGCCTCCGGGATCGCCCATTCGGCGCGGTAGGAACCCAGCGACCTCTGCTCGTACACCGCGAAGTACCGAACCAGGTAGTGGTCGGACACCCCGGAGTTGATCACCGGGCGCCATCCGGCGCCGGTCAGCAGGTTGTACACGGCCTGGTGCGCATAGGACGACAGGCTGTGGGTGACGAACTGCCGCGGTCCGCCGTCCTTGACGAAGATCGCGACGTATCGGGGCATCCCGTTGTACTGGTAGCCGTCGAGGTGCCGGATCCGGTAGCCGAGCTCGCCCCATTCGTCGACCAGCTTGTCCAGCTGGGCAGCGGTGAGCCCGTGCCGGGTGGCCGACGGCAGCTGGTCCTTCGGCTGGAACACGGCGTTGAAGTACGTGTTGCCACCAACGGTGTAGCCGTCGACCACTGCGGGCTCGTAGCCGGCCGCCGTGGCGCGGTTCACCACGTCCTGGAAGCACGCCGCGGTGATGCCGTGCCTGGCCCACTCCGACAGGCCGGACGGGATCACGTCGAAACCGCAGCGGTTGGGCAGCACCAGGGCGTTCCAGCCGATGGCCTGGCCACGCGCGGTCGTCCAGTCGATCGGGCCGGCGTCCGGGTCCACGTCGGCCCGGTCACCCCGGACCAGGGCGTTCTGGAACAGCACGGGAAGCCCGTTGGGCCGCGGGCTGGCGCCGGGGTTGCCCGGTGGCACTCCGTCGAGCACTTCCAGGTGCAGGTGGGGCGCCGAGCTGTTGCCGGTGTTGCCCACCCGGCCGATCAGCTGCCCGGCCTTGACCGTCACCGTCTTGCCGTTCATCCCCCACTTCTTCTCCGAGCCCTGCGGGCAGACGGAGCTGGGGATGCTGTTCAGCTTCAGGTGGACGTACCCGGCGAACTCGCCTCCGTGGTCGATCCAGACGGAATTGGCCGGGCCGCCGCCGCTGCCCTCGTGGTCGACCACGTCCTCCCGGCAGTACATCACCTTGCCGTCGGCCATCGCGTACACCGGCTTGTCCCACACCAGGTAGTCCGCGTTCTTCGGGTTGCCCGGATCGGCACCTTCGCGCAGGCCGGTCCATTCCTTGGCCTTCTTGTCCCACCGCGACACGCCCATGTCGTAGGCGAATCGGTTGCGGTCGGTCCACGTCACGCCGGGCGCAGCTCCCATGTGCCGGGTGCGCCAGCTCCAGTACTGGCCTTTGCCGAGGTCGCCGGCCTTCGCGGGGAAGAAGTAGGCGCCGTTGGGCGCCGGGTTCTTGTGCGCGGCCAGGGTCAGCTTCGTGGTGAGCGGGGCCACGTTCTGGGCGAACTCGACCGTCACCGTCGCGGAATCGGGCACCGGGCCGACCAGGTCGCGCTTGAACCCGTCGAGCGCCTGCACGATCTGGGTCTGGCCGACGCCGATGGTGACGTTCACCGGCTCCTCCCACGCCGACGGGGCGCTCGAGCCCTGGTAGGTGACCCGCACCTTGTCCGCGTCCAGCACGCCGGAGCCGGTGTTCTCCACGTACAGGTCCAGCTTGAGCACCCAACGGTCCTTCGCCCCGGCCTTGACCGCGGTCAGCGGGGCGACCAGTGCCTTGCCCCCGGCCATCGGCTGGACCTCGTCGATCTTCGCGGCCAGCGCGGTGCGCGCCAGGGCGTTCGCTGCTGCGGGCTGGGCATGCGCCACGACGGGCAGGCCCGCACCCAGCGCTAGCTGGACGCTCAGCCCGAGCGCCGCCCAGCAGGCCACCCTCCCTCGCTTGGTTGCCATGTCGATCTCCCTGTCGTCGTGGTGTTGACGACGGCATGAGGCACCGGCACCTGCCCCGGTCACACTTTTTCCCGGGACATTTCTGTGACCACCCGAATGGCGTAGCCCTCTCACCGGCAGTGGCGCTGCGGCGCCGAACCGGACGAAGAGAGTGACAGTGATGCCCCGACCAGGCGGAACAAGAAGATCGCCGAGGCTGGCAGGCCATAGGCTCCTGCCATGGACGATGTCGCCGTCGCGACGAGAGCGATCGAAGGAGACCAGCAAGCCTGGGCGGAGATCTACGACGCCCGTGCCGATCACCTGTACGACTACTGCTACGCGATGGTGCGGAACCGGCAGGAGGCCGCCGACGTCCTGCACGACGCGTTCGTCACGGCGGCGGCCAAGATCGGCCAGCTTCGCGATCCCAGCAAGCTCCGCCCCTGGCTGTATGCGATCTGCCGTACCGAGGCGCTGGCCGCGATCCGCAGGCGAGCCCGGGAGGCTTCGGCCGCCGAGGTGCCGGAGATGACCGACACGTCGTCCGGCAGTGACGCCCACCGGAAGTACACCGAGAGCGAGCTGCGCGAGCTGGTCGTGGCGGCGGCCAACGGGCTCGAGGAGCGCGACCGTGCGGTGCTGTTTCTGCACCTGCGCGGCGGGCTCGAGGGCCGGGAGCTCGCCACTGCGCTTGGGGTGAGCGCACACCACGCGACGGTGATGCTCAGCCGGGTTCGCGAGCAGGTCCGGCGTTCGCTCACCGCGCTGCTGGTCGGCCGCACCGGGCGCGGTGACTGCGCGGATCTCGAAGCGCTTCTGCGGGGCTGGGACGGCACGCTGTCCCCGCTGATCCGCAAGCGGGTGGCGCGCCACGTCGACCGGTGCGAGGTGTGCGGCGAGCGTCGCGAGCGCATGGTCAGCCCGCTGGCATTGCTGTCCGCGGTGCCGCTGGTCCCGGCTCCGGAAGACCTGCGGCAGCGCACGCTGGACGACATCCGCCTGGTGTCCTCGCACCAGCGGCTCGGTGGCTACCGGCAGACTCGCGGCAGGGCCGCGGCCGCCGCCGCGGCGATCATCGCCGTACTGGCCACCGGGCTCGCGCTGCTGCTGACCCCGGACGAGCCGGATCCGACGGAGACCAGGACGGCCGCCGGCGTGCGTGCCGATGCGACGGTGACCCTCACGCCGAGCGTGGTCCCGTCATCCGTGGCCGCCAGCGGGCCGCCCTCCACCACCCCGTCGACCCCATCGAGTACGTCAAGAGCGCCCGTGACCACTCCGAGACCGTCGGAGCCTGCCGGAATCACCCCGGCAGCACGATCGACCGACGCGGTACCTGCCCCCTCGCCGACCACCCCGGCCCGCACCGAACCTGCGGGCCCAGCCGACCGCCCACAGCGGCCCACGCCCCCGGCGATCAGCAACCTGTCGACCGACCGGGCGTCTCTCAGTCCCGGTGGATCTTGCTCCGCGACGTCGGCGACGGCGACGGTGACCGGGAAGGACGTGGTCCGGGTGGTGCTGGTCTGGCAGCAAGGCTCCGGCGAGCCGCACTCGATGGACATGTCGCCGGCGGGCGGCAACGAGTACGCGGGCCGCATCGGCCCGGTGACCGGCACCGATCAGGTCAGCTGGCAGGTCACCGCGACCGACGCCGCGGGCAGAACCGCCACCAGCGCGGTCCAGACGCTACCCGTGCGCAGAACGTGCTGATCACGCACGCACCGATGCGCATGCGGGTTGCGGGCACGCTGGATCGCCACGATTCGCCGGACGGAGCCACGGGTAGTCACCCGCCATGAATCGCGCTCGAACGATCACCGCGGTGCTCGCGGCGTTCTACCTGCTCGTCGCGATCGCTGCCGTGGTGCTCGCACCCCGATCACTCGCCCACGCATACACCGAGAACATGGTCGCCGGTTTCGGCGTCGACGCGATCCTGACCATCGTCCATGCCGTCATCGGCGTGGCCGCGTTGATCGTCACCCTGAAGGCATTTCCCGTGGTCCGCCGGGTGTTCGGCATGGCGGTCGGGGTGGCGTGCCTGGGCTTGTTCGCCTACGGCATCCCGGCCGCGATCGATCCCAACCCGGACGCGGGGTTCAACATCGGCTGGGGCAACGTCGTGGTCTACGCGCTGACCATGGTCGCCGGCTTCTACGTCGCCTTCGAGCAGTCCGCGCGCGAAGACCGCCCCGTCCTCGCGTCCGACAGTGAACGCTGACCCGTCACGCCGCCCGCACCCGAGTCCACCTACTTCCGATCACGCGGCAGCGCCGCGGAATGGAGCGCCACCATGTCCGTTTCCGGAGAGCAACCCCAGCAGCAGCAGACCGCCCCCGGCGAGACCGGCGACATGCAGCCGGAACCGCACGACCGCATGGAGGGCTACCGGGGACGTGGGCTGCTCGACGGCCGTGCTGCCCTCGTCACCGGTGGCGATTCCGGCATCGGCCGCGCGGTGGCCGTGGCGTTCGCCAAAGAGGGCGCGGACGTGGCGGTGGCCTATCTGAACGAGCACACCGACGCGCAGCAGACCGCCGACCTGGTGCGCGCGGAAGGCAGGCGCTGCCTGCTGTTGCCCGGTGACCTGGCCGAGCCCGGCCACTGCCGCGACGTCGTCACCGACACCATCAGCGCGTTCGGCCGGCTGGACGTGCTGGTGAACAACATCGCGACCCAGCAGCCGGTCGATTCACCGGAAGAACTCACCGACGAGCAATGGCTGCACACGTTCGCCGTCAACGTGCACAGCTACTTCCGGGTGACCGCAGCGGCCCTGCCCCACCTGCGGGAAGGCGCAGCCATCATCAACACGAGCTCGGTCAACGGGCTCCGCGGGAACAAGACGCTGATCGACTACTCGGCCACCAAGGGCGCCATCATCGCGTGGACCCGTTCGATGGCGCAGGCGCTGGCCGACCGGAAGATCCGGGTCAACTGCGTCGCGCCCGGCCCGGTGTGGACGCCGTTGATCCCGGCGACGTTCCCTCCGGAACGCGTCGGGTCGTTCGGTGAACAGGCCCCGATGGAGCGAGCCGCGCAGCCGGACGAGCTCGCCCCTTCGTACGTGTTCCTGGCGTCGGAGCGGCTTTCGTCGTACTACAGCGGTCAGGTCTTTGCCGCGCTCGGCGGTGAGACCACGCCCGCGTGACCGGCCGGCGAACCGGGGTCGTCGCAGGTACGACCACGGGCCGGCTACCCGCTGACGTCAGTTTCGTGGTGCGGCGCGCCGACGGGCTTGGATTCCGGCGACCCGCGCTGGACCAGCCACACCGTGGCGAAGATGTAGAGGAAGAACTGCAGGTACTCCGATTGCCAGTTCTCGGCGACATCGACGGCGAACTCGGCGGAGGTGACGTATCCGCCGAAGCCGATCGGCTCCTCACCGGTGATCGACTGCTCGTGGTTGAACGCGGCCAGTCCGGCGAACGCCTGGCCGGTCAGCGCGAGCAGGAACAACAGGCCGAACACCAGTCCGATCCCGTTGTCCCGCAGGAACCGCCGCCACCGCCCGGGCTCGGCCGCCACGTGCACTCCTACTTCAGCAGCGAGATGAGCAGGAAGTACAGCAGGCCGCCGAAGACGACGACCAGGTACGCGCCGAACAGCGCCCGCGAAGTCATTCGACGAAGTCGTCTTCGTCGAGGCGCACCACGGTCGCCTGATCGGCCAGGTCACCGTCGGACGCCTCGAACTGGCCGGCAGGCTCCACCGCAGGCTCCGGACGGGTCGGTCGCTGCTGGTCCAGCGAGTCGGCCTCGGGCTTGTCGAACGCGTGATCGCCGTACTCCTCGGTCATCACCGCCTCCTCCCGTCACGCATTCCCCGGTGTACCCGCCAGGGTGTACCGGTACACCGCCGCTACGTTCACCTATACCCGCTGGATCGACATCCCGCTGGGGCCACGGCCGGACGCCGCGCAATCCGGGGGCCTTACCCGGCAAGCGGCAAGCCCCGGTGCGCCACGCCCACCACGACCGAAAGCGACGCCCACACCCCCGGATCGATCACGCCAGCCCGGCGCGACCCACCCGCTGCTTCCCTCGCAAGGTCACCACCGGTGGCTTTCCGCCCGCGGCACGGCGGCGACGGCGAGTTCACCCTCGGACTCGTGCGGCCAGTTCGCGGTCCAGGCTCGCGCGGACCAATGCCGCGCTCAGGCGAGCAAGGTCAGCGTCGTCGACCAGTCCGGCGAGCGCCTTCGGCCGGTCCGGCAAACCGACCGCGCGCGCTCCGGCAAGCGCCTTGGCGTCCACGTACGGCCGCAGCTCCGGCCAGACCTGCTGGGCTTCGCGACAGAAGATGTCGGCGCCGACCGGGCCGAGGCGGGGAAACCGGGTCAGCCTGCTGCGCAGGTTCGCCAGGTCGCCTGCGGCACGCTCGCGCAACAGGCGGAGATCCCCGCGGTAGTCGTTCAGCAGCAGCTCGGCGCCCTTGCCCAGCGCGGTCGCCGTGCTTTCGTCGTACCGCACGTAATGGCCGCGACCGAGTGCGTCGACTCGCTGCTGCCAGGTGGCATCGCGCATGGTGCGCGGGGTGCCGAACTCCCGCAGCTCTCGGGCGGCGGCGACGGCGATGGACGCCTTGATCCTGGTCGACAGCAGGGTCGCCAGCACCAGCAGCCGATACAGGGGCGTCGGCTTGTTCCGCAGGGTGATACCCGCTTCCTCCGCATACGTCGTGCCCGCGAGCTCCATCAGCTTCGCGGCAAGCTGCGCTCGGCTCATGCGACGGGGTACCCAGCGCCACCGGCAGCGACGCAGCGGAAGGGATTGGCGGGGTGCGCTCTGCGGGTAGCCGACAGGAAATCCGCCGAACACTCCCCGCAGGAGGTACCGCGATGAAGGCCGTCACCTGGCAGGGCAAGCGCGACGTGACAGTCGAAGAAGTGCCCGACCCGCAGCTGCAGGAACCGACCGACGCGATCATCCGGGTCACCAGCACCGGGATCTGCGGTTCCGACCTGCATCTGTACGAAGTGCTCGGCGGGTTCCTGGAGCCCGGTGACATCCTCGGGCACGAACCGATGGGCGTGGTGGAAGAAGTCGGGGACGACGTCAGGAACATCGCACCCGGCGACCGGGTGGTCGTACCGTTCAACATCGCGTGCGGATCGTGCTTCATGTGCTCCCGCGGCCTGACCTCCCAATGCGAGACGACCCAGGTCCGCAAGTACGACAAGGGCGGGGCGCTGTTCGGCTACACCAAGCTCTACGGGCAGGTCCCGGGTGGACAGGCCGAGTACCTGCGGGTGCCGCAAGCCCACTTCGGGCCCATCCCGGTCCCGGACGGGCCGCCGGACGACCGGTTCGTGTACCTGTCGGACGTCGTGCCGACCGCGTGGCAAGCCGTCGAGTACGCCAACATCCCCGACGGGGGCAGCGTCGCGGTGTTCGGCCTGGGACCGATCGGTCAGATGGCGTGCCGGATCGCCGCATTGCGCGGCGCGGAGACCGTGATCGGCCTGGACCTGGTGCCGGAACGTCTGCAGCTGGCCAGGGAGTACGGAGCGATCACCGTCGACGTCGGCGAAGCTCGTGGCAACGCGGTGGACACGCTGCGCCAGCTCACCGGCGGCCGCGGTCCGGATTCGGTGATCGACGCGGTCGGCATGGAAGCGCACGGCGCCCCCATCGCCCACTTCGGGCAGATGCTGGTGTCGATGCTGCCCAAGCCGCTCTCGGCGAAACTGACCGAGAAGGCCGCGGTCGACCGGCTGTCAGTGCTGTATGCGGCCATCGACGCGGTCCGCCGCGGCGGCACGATCTCGTTGTCCGGCGTCTACGGCGGAGCGCTCGACCCCCTGCCCATGCTGGAGCTGTTCGACAAGCAGATCCAGCTGCGCATGGGCCAGGCCAACGTCAAGACCTGGATCGACCACGTGCTCCCGCTGGTCATGCGGGACGACGACCCGCTCGGCGTGGAATCGCTCGCCACCCATCATCTGCCGCTGGACCAGGCGCCCCAGGCCTACCGGGACTTCCAGCGCAAAAGCGACGGCGCGATCAAGATCCTGCTGCGTCCGTGACGGGCGGGATTGAGCGACAACGGGCACCGGGTAGCCGGATGCCCATCACCCACGAGAAGGGACCAGCCATGAGCACAGCACGGGAAATCATGACACCGGACGCGCAGTGCGCGAAGACCAGCGACACCGTCCTCGATGCGGCGAAACGGATGGCCGATCTCGACGTCGGCGCGCTGCCGATCTGCGGCGAGGACAACCGGCTGAAGGGCATGATCACCGACCGGGACATCGTGACCAAGGTGCTCGCGCAGGACAAAGATCCCCGCGCGGTGCGGGTCGGCGACCTGGCGGAGGGCAAGCCGGTCACCATCGGGGCCGACGACGGCGCCGAGGAGATTCTGCAGACGATGGCGCAGCACCAGGTGCGCAGGCTCCCGGTCATCGACGGGCACGACATGGTCGGCATCGTCGCGCAGGCGGACGTCGCCCGATCGCTGGACCAACCCGAGGTCGGCGACCTGCTGAAGGCGCTGTCAGTGCCATGAGCGCCGCAATCACCCGGTGCCAGGGAACCAGTTGCCCGCGCGCCGACGGCGCCGACGACACCAGTTGATGCGCCGAGCACGCGTGCACCGGCGCCCCGGGGACTGTCCTGTCGTCCCCGGGGCGCCGCATGAGATCACCGCCCGCCGTCCCACACCACACCGTGTCCGCAGACGCGAGCGCCCGACGCAGGCTTGTGGTCCACACGCCTGCCTTCGGGCAGCAGGTGCATCACCTCGACTCCGTGCAGCAGCACCGCCACGTCGGCAATGAGCCTGCGGTGACAACGCCACCACACCGCCTCGGCGCACATGATCACGGTGCGATGCACCGCAGCGTCGTCGAGCAACTCACGCATGGCATCCCGGAAGTCCGGCGTGCGCGTCCATGCCGCGTAGGCCCGGAACTGGGCGACCCGCCACCAGGTGTCGACCGCGTCCGGCTCCACCCGCCGCCGCCCGCCGAGCCGCTGGTCCCAGCGGTAGCCGATGCCGTTGCCCGGTAGCCAGCCGGCGAGCGCTTCTCGCCTTGCCTGAGGATTCGCGCGGCTGTGCGGGTAGCGGCGCACGTCGACCAGCAATTCGACTCCGGCGGCCGCCAGCAGCTCGAGCAGCCCGTCCCGGTCGAGCCTGCCGTGGCCGACCGTCAGCAGCGCGGTCATACCCACGGGGATACCCGCTCCCGCACCCCGTCATGGGCGACATGGTCGAGCTTCCTGCGCTGTTCGGAGCAATCCCGCCCGCGATCGCCACCGATGCGGTTTCGCGGCGAGGTGGCCAGGTTAGCCACCGCACATGGGCAGAAGTCGAGGCGATTGCGACAAGGCATGACCACACGGAAGACCAACCGCGCATCCTCCGGGGGATCTCGCACCGGTTCGGGGGACGAGAACGGCAACGGCAGCCTGAGCATGAGCGACGCGGTGCGCCGCGCTGTCACCGAGTTCGCCGCGCTGACCAGGAAGGACCCTGAGGCGGTCACCGGTGTGCGGTCCGACGACGACGGCGGCTGGTCCGTGCTGGTCGACGTGGTCGAACTCGAGCGCATCCCGTCGTCCACCGACGTCCTGGCGACCTACCGAGTGGACATCACCAGCACCGGGGACCTGGCCGGATACGAGCGGCTCCGCCGCTATCACCGAGGAGCGACTGATCCGACATGACCGTGCAGCCGACCGCTCTGGCGCGCCGCCAGCCGGACACCCTCGCCGACATCCTGGAGCGGGTGCTGGACAAGGGCGTGGTGATCGCCGGCGACATCGTCGTCAACGTCCTGGACATCGAACTGCTGTCGTTGAAGTTGCGCCTGTTCATCGCCTCCGCGGACACCGCACGGGAGATGGGCATGGACTGGTGGACCACCGACCCGTTCTTCTCCTCGCAGGCGCCCCGGCAGCAAGTGACCGATGGCGACCGCGCCGCCCTGCCGGAGGGCGGCGACCACCAGGCGCTGGTGGAGGAGAACCGGCAGCTCCGGCAGCAGCTGGAACGGATCCAGCGGGAGCGTCGGGAATGAACGACGGTTCCCTGACCCGGCTGGCCCGCGAGCACGCCCGCGGGCTGCTGACGGAAGCGGCCGAGGAAGCCCGGGAGCTGGCCCGCGCCGACCTGGTGGACCAGCTGCGGCGAGCCATCATGGCCGAAGCCCTGCGCGCGGCCGCGGCAGCGCCGGGCGAGCACCCCGCAAACACCGCGCCAGGCGTGGCGGCGGTGGACGACCCCGCCGTCGATCGGACCTCGCAACCGGACCGGTCGCCCGGGCACGAACCGGCCCCGGCCAACGAGGCGCGCCCGGCCGCCGGCCTGGAACGCTGCCTGTACGCCTACGCCATCACCGATCGCGCCGACCTCGACTTCGCCGAGCTCGACGGCACCGGTGACGGGCTGCGTTGCATCGGCTCGGAAGACCTCGCGCTGGTCGTCTCGGACATGGCGGTGAGCGACCTGGCCGACCTGCCCACCGACGAGATCACCGAGGACGGCCCGCTCGCCCGGCTGGCCCGCAAGCACGACGACGTCGTACGGGTCGCCGCCGGCCAGGCGACCGTGCTGCCGCTGCGGCTCGGCACCGCGGTGGCCGACGACGACGCCGCCCGCGAGCTGCTGCACAGTCGTGGGGAGAGCGCTCGAGAACAGCTCGCCGAACTCCGCGGCCGACGGGAATGGGGCGTGCAGTTCCTTCCCGACGACCAGGCGAAGGGCGTCCCGGACAGTACCCCGACGCCCTCCCCCGCCGCTGCACGAACCGGTGGATCGCCATCGGGAACGGCTTACCTGACCCAGCGGCGGGAAGCGCTCGCAGCCGAGGAGCGCCGTCGCCGTGATCGGACGGTCGCGATCGATCGGGCGCACGACCGTCTGAGCGCCCGGAGCTCGGCGTCGGTGCGCCGATCCGCCAACGCCGGCGTGCTCGCAGACGTCGCATACCTGGTCGCCGCCGACGACGAAGCGGCCTTCCAGGCAGAACTCGGCCACCTGGCCCATCCGCTGTCCGCCTCCGGTGTCGCCGTCCGCCTCACCGGGCCGTGGCCGCCGTACAGCTTCGTGTCCTCCGAGGAAGGCTGATCGATGTCGGATGTGATCACCGCCGAAGGCACCAGCCTGGTCGACCTGCTCGACCGGGTGGTGTCCACCGGCGCCGTCGTCAGCGGCGACATCCTCATCTCGCTGGCGGGCGTCGACCTGATCCGGCTCGATCTGCGGCTGCTGCTGGTGGCCGTCGGTTCGGTCGAGAAGGAACCACGATGACCGCCCCGCGCGGCAGGAAACCGCTACGGCTGGACGCCGATCCGGACGACGTCGGCCGGGGACTCGGCGGGCTCGTCGTGGCCGTGCTGGACCTGGTGCGCCAGCTGTTGGAACGCCAGGCGCTGCGGCGGGTCGACGCGGGCGGGTTGTCCGCGGACGAGGTGGAGCGGCTCGGCCAGGCGCTGCTCGCCCTGGAAGAGAGATTCGAGGAGTTGCGGGAGACCTTCGGTGTCGGTTCCGGCCCGACGTTGCCGTTCGACGCCGCCGAGCTTCTCGCCGAGATGGAGAGGAAGCCATGACCGTCGCACACGGAATCAACCGGGCCCCGCGACCGAGCAGTCTTGCCGACGTGCTGGAGGTCATCCTGGACAAGGGCATCGTGATCGACGCCTACATCCGGGTGGCCGTGGTCGGCATCGAACTGCTCACCATCGACGCGCGGATCGTCATCGCCAGCGTGGACACGTATCTGCGCTTCGCGGAAGCGGTGAACCGGCTGGACTTGCAGCCGAACGACCAGGTCGGCGGCCTGCCGGGAATGATGGAGAAGATCACCGAAGGCGGCGCCCAGCACAAGACCAAGGGCGCGCTGGAAGGCGTGAAGGACTCCGCCAAGGACCTGCTCGGTTCCCTCACCGGCTCGCACGACGAGGACGACGAGGACGACACCGAGCAGGAAGAGGCATCGGAGCGGAAGTCGCGCAAGGCGCCCGCAGGCCGCAGCGCTGCGCGCTCCCGGCGAGCGCAACGGTGACGCTGGTGACCGTCTACGTCTACGGCGTCGTCCGCGCGGAGGACACCATGCCCGAAGTGCCGGGCATCGGTGATCCCGCCACGCCGGTACGCGGAATCGTCGACGGTGACATCGCGGCCGTGGTGAGCGACCTGCCCGACGCCTACGAGCTCACCGAACAAGACGCGGTCGGCCACCTCGACGTGCTCAACGCGCTCGCATCGCAGCAGGTGGTGCTCCCGATGCAGTTCGGCACGGTTGCGCCCGACGACGCCGCGGTGCGGCGGGAAGTGCTCACCGCTCCCGGGCTGCGCGCATCCCTGGACGCACTGGAGCCGTTCGTCGAGGTCCGCCTCGAATTCACCCACGACGAGGAAGCGTTGCTGCGGGAAATCATCGCGGGGGACCCAGGACTTCGCGAGGACGCGCAGACAACGTCGTTCGACGTCCGAGTCTCACTCGGCCAGCGCATCGCGGAGCGTGTCGAACAGCTCGTGGTGGAACGCGGCGAGAACCTGATGTCCGCTCTCGACGGTATTGCGGAATCGGTCGTGCGCCTCCCGGTGGACGACGTGCACGAGGACAAGTGGGCGGTGCTCGTGCGACGTACACGGCTGAGCGAGGCCGACGAGGCGGTGCGCGGCATCGGGCAGACCGCACCGGAGGTCCGGATCGGCTACTTCGGCCCGATGCCCACGTTCAGCTTCCTGCCCGCGGTGCAGGCAGAGGAACCCCAGTCGCGGTGGGGCTGGTGACCGCGAAGCAAATCGGGGGCACGAGCCGGGCGCGAGCCCGGGAAGGAGAGCACCAATGGCCGACACTGTGCGACTCGGCTCGGCGCTGGTGGCCGGGTACCTGCTCGGACGGACCAAGAAGGCGAAGAAGGCCATCACCGTGGCGCTGTGGCTGACCGGCAGGAACAAGATGCTGCAGCCGCAGAACCTGGCCCGCATGGCGCTGACGAAACTGCAGGACTCGCCGGTCGCCGGCGAGCTGATCAGCCAGATCCGCGGACCGCTTGCCTCCGCGGCGGCCAAGGCGGCGCTGGCCACGGTGGAAAGCCGGGCCGAGGCGTTTGCCGACCGCCTGCACGAGCGCACCGTGGCTCTGCAGCCCGAGCTCGCCGACCCGGACTCCGACGAGGCGGAAGGCGAATCCGCGCAGGCCGAACAGGACGAGGAAACGCCGGACGAGAAGGCCTCGGACGAGGAAGAGTCGCAGGAGCCCGCCGAGGATTCCCGCGCCGCACGCTCGCAACCGTCGAGCAGGACCGCCAAGGGACGGACGAAGCAGACCAAGACAGCACGCTCGACCGGGAGGAAGGCGGGCAGCTCCACCACGGCCAAGACGCGCAGCACGCGCACGGGGACGACCGGCGGCCGCTCGGGGACCAGCAGCCGGTCCGGATCGTCTTCGCGAGGCAAGTCCACGTCCGGCAAGCGCTCCAGCGCGTCGGCCAAGCGATAGGAGCGGTCATGGCAGACAGCACATCCCCCTTCGGCAAGATCGCCTCCGCGGTCAAGGACAGCCCGGTCGCCGGGAAGATCACCGACGAGCTCAAGTCGTACGCCAAGGCCAAGTCGTCCAGCGTGATGGGCCGGCTCGGCTCGAAGCTGACCGACGTGACCCAGCAGCTCAACGACGCCGCGGAGAACGGCGGCCCGCTGGGCAAGGCGGGCAAGGCCGCAGCGGACAAGCTCGCCGACGGCGGCTCTCCCGGCAAGGCGGCGCTCAGCGGCGCGGCCACCGGGGTGAAGGAGAAGGTGAAGTCGATGTTCGGCGGGGGCGGCGGCAGCAAGAGCACGAAGGCCACGGTGATCGTCGAGGACATCGACATCGGCGCACCGGTCGACGTCGTCTACGACCAGTGGACGCAGTTCGAGGAGTTCTCCTCGTTCACCAAGGGCGTGGAGAGCGTCGAGCAGAGCGACCAGGTGGAGAGCACCTGGCGGTTCAAGGTGGCGATGTCCCGTCGGACGGTGCAGGCCACGGTCACCGAGCAGGTCCCGTTCCGCCGCATCGCCTGGACGTCGGACGGCGCCAAGGGGTCGTCCAAGGGTGTGGTGACGTTCCACCCGCTCGCCGACGACCTGACCAAGGTGCTGCTGGTGCTGGAGTACTTCCCCAGCGGGTTCGTGGAGAAGACCGGCAACATCTGGCGGGCGGTCGGCCGCCGGGCCCGGCTGGACCTGAAGCACTTCCGCCGGTTCGTGACCACCAACGGTGAAGCCACCGGTTCGTGGCGGGGGGAGATCGCCGACGGCGAAGTGGTACGCGGCCCCGACGACGAGGACGAGACCACCGACACCGGCGACGGCGAGCCGGAGGAGGAGACGGCCGAGGCCGAGGAGACCGACGAGGTCGGCGAAGAGGCCCCGGAAGAAGCCGAAGAGCAAGAGGAAGACGAAGAGCGCGAGAAGGCGCCCGCCTGACCGGCACAGCATGGACGCGCACGACGCGGAGTAGTCACCGCGCATGCCCCTCACTGATGCGGTGGGGCGCGGTGCGGCTGCGGCGTAGTGATCCGTCTCGGCCGGGCATCAACGCGTGCGCCGCGGGCACGGACACTCCTTCCACAGCGCCGACGGGGCACCGGTGGACGAAGAAAACCGCGACCGGATTCGACGCTCTGGTCATTCCGCTGGCGTGGCGTGACGTGTGGATCGCCCGGACGAAAACGGACACCTGCAGGCGATGGGTGTCGATGACGCCAGCCGCGAGCAGTACCTGTACCACGACCAGGGGCATCGCGCGAAACGCGAGGAAGAGCAAGAGCGCGTCCTGGAGCTCGCCCGGCTGCTGCCTGCCTTCCGCAAAGAGGTCGCAGGCAGCTGAGTGCGCGCGGGACCGGACGCGAGCGCGTGCTCGCTGGGGCGTTACGAATCCTCGGCTTGGGCGTCTTCCGCACTGGCGGCGAAGAGTACGCCCGGAGCAACGTCAGCGTGGCGACGTTGCAGCGCGACCACGTGCGGTTGTGCCGCGAGCAAATCCGGTTCCGTCATGTGGCCAGAGGTGGCGCGCTCCGTGAGGTGGTCATCGCCGATGCCGCCCTGGCTGCGCTGGTGCGGTCGCTGCGCCGGGCACGGCCGGGCACCGAGCGCCTACTCGCCTACCGCACCGGCTCGGGGTGGCGCGAGGTCCAGTCCGAGAACGTCGACGAGCGCTACCGAGAACTGACCGGCGCGAAAACTGACCGGCGGCGATGACTTCATCGCCAAGGATCTGTGCACGTGGAACGCCACGGTGCTGGCCGCCGCAGCGTTCGCCGAGCACGAGGCCCCGCGAAGTCCGCGAGCGCGGCAACGCGTGCGTGCAGCGGTGATGCGCGAGGTCGCCGACGAGCTCGGCAACACTCCCGCCGTTGCCCGCGGTTCCTACGTCGACCCTCGGGTCGTTCAGCAGTTCGAGGCCGAGCGCAGCATCCGTCCGGCGCTCCGTCGGCTGGGCCGCGGGCTGCAGGACGCAAGCGAACGGGATGCGATCGAGCGGGCGGTCGTCCGCCTCTCGGTGGCTGAACCGCGGACCCGGGTGCCGCCTACTTCTTGCCGTTCTTCTTGCTCTTCTTCGGCCACGTTCCGGTGGCCTTCTGGAATCCGGTCGCCGCTCCCCGGTCCACCAGCGCCTTCACCCCGCCGAAGATCGCGCCGTGCACCGCCGCCGCGGTGATGACCTCCGACCACGACCGATCGGGGTCGGCGGCGTCCGGTGCGTCCTTCTCGCCGGTGGTCGCCTTCCACAGCCGGTGGAAGGCGAGCGAAGCGATGATCCCGCCCAGCACGCTCGCCACCAGGCTCAACGGTTGGTAGAGGATCCTCATTCGTCCGCCGCCTTCCGCTTGGCCACCCGACGCAGCATGACCCACAGGGT
The DNA here is from genome assembly GCF_002919275.1 of Thermocrispum sp. NCBI lineage: Bacteria > Bacillati > Actinomycetota > Actinomycetes > Pseudonocardiales > Pseudonocardiaceae > Thermocrispum > Thermocrispum sp. The sequence continues at coordinate 43,322 of NZ_PKFA01000065.1, forward strand.
CAGCAGCATGCCGAGGACGACCGCCATCTGCTTGGGATTGCTGCGGGCGGCCGCCACGGCGTGCTCGGCCTTCTCGCGAGCCGGGGGCGGCAGCTTCGCCATGGCCTGCTCGGTCATCTGCGACGTGCGCTGCTTGACCGTTGCGGACGTCGCCCGGGCGCGGTCCTTCATCCGCGACGGGATGTCGGCCTTGTAGGCCAGTGCCTCGACCGTGTCGGCCAGGTCCGCGCGGGTGCGTTCGATGTCTTCCTTCAGCTCGGCCGTCGTCGGCTTGGCCGCCGCGGCACCATCCGGCTTGCGGTGAGCTCCGTTCATCGGTGCAGTCCTTCCTTCACCGCGTCGATGTCCGCGCGGACGTTGCCCACCGTGTCCTGGGGGACGACGGGGGTGGCTGACTTCAGTTGCTTGCGACCCAGCAGGGCCATCACGGCGGCCGCGATGAGCACGACGACCGCGACGATCAGCGTGGCCGCCCATGCCGGCAACACCAGCGCCAGTGCCAGCACGGCGGTGGCCAGCAGGGTCGCCACCCCGAACAACGCCGTGACGCCTGCGGCGCCGAGCAAGCCGGCACCCATGCCCCCGTGCTTGCCCTTGTCCCGCAGCTCCGCGACGGCGAGCTGGATCTCGTCGCGCACCAGACGGGACAGCTGCGCCGAGGCGTCCCCCACCAGTTGACCGATCGGGCGGTCCGCCGCGGGTGGCGCGGCCGCCTGGCTCGATGTGTCGACCATGCCTCTCGATGTGTCGACCATGCCTATCGCCTTCTTTCTGGGTGTGGTGACTGCCGGGTACCCCGCGTGCGCACCGAGCCATGCACCGAGCGCTCTGCCCGGGCGGGTGCCCCGGCCGCCGGTGTGTGGCCGGTCACGGTTGCGGGTAGTCCCGGCGCATGCGGCATCACAGCGTCTGGACCGCCACGGCCGACCTCCCCTCGTTCCCCGCACTCGACGACGACATCGGGGCCGACCTGGTCGTGGTGGGTGGCGGCATCGTCGGGTTGACCACCGCCCTGCTGGCCACGCAAGCCGGCTTGAGCCGCGTCGTCGTCCTGGAAGCGCGCACACTCGGGTCGGGCACGACCGGCTCGACCACCGGGAAGGTGAGCACCCAGCACGGCCTGACCTACGCGAGCCTGCGCCGGCGGTTGGGCGACGAAGCAGCCACCTGGTACGCCGCGGCGAACCAGGCGGGCATGGACAAGGTCGTCGACCTGGTCGAGGAGTTCGGCATCGAATGCGATCTCACCCGGGCGCCGTCCTACCTGTACACGCAGGAGTCGAGCAGGCGGAAGGACCTCGTCGCCGAGGCGGAGGCCGCCAACCAGGCCGGCCTGGCCGCCGAAGTGGTGACCGAGACCGATCTGCCGTACGCGGTGGCCTCCGCGGTCCGCTTCCCCGACCAGGTGCATTTCCATCCCGCGAAGTACCTGGCGGGGCTGGCCAACGCGTTCGTCGCGGCAGGTGGCCTGATCTACGAGAACTCCCGCGTCGTGCGCTACCACGAGCGCAGCGGGCGGGTGCACGTGCGAACGGCTCGCGGCACGATCCGGGCCCAGAACGCGCTGCTGGCCACGCTGCTGCCGCCCGGGCTGACCGGCGGCTTCTTCGCCAGGGCAAAGCCGGTCCGCTCGTATGCGTTCGCCGTGCGGTTGCGTGAGCAGGCTCCGGTGAGCATGTCGCTGTCGATCGACCAGCCGACCCGGTCCATCCGCCCGTGGCTGGCACCGGACGGCGGCAACGGACTGATCATCGGGGGCAACGGGCATCAGACCGGCGACAGCACCGACTACGCCGCGGCGTACGAGGATCTGCAGCGGTGGGCGGAGAACACCTTCGACGTGGACTCGTGCGAGTTCCGGTGGTCGGCGCAGGACTACCAGACCTTCGACCAGGTCCCCTACGTCGGGCGAGTCCCGCTGCACAAGTCTCTGTACGTGGCGACCGGTTTCCGCAAGTGGGGCCTGTCCAACGGGACCGCCGCCGCGCTCATGGTGCTCGACGAGATGCTGGGGCGATCGAACCCGTGGCAGAAGGTGTTCGACACCGGCCGCATCGGTGACACCCGCGCGGTGGTGCAGGCGGCCGAGCACAACCTGAAGTCGGGGGTCGAGCTCACCGGTGGTCACCTGATGCGCGCACTGCGCTCACCGGACCCCGAGCTGAAGCCGGGCGAGGGCGGCATCGTCAAGCTCAAGGGCGACACGGTCGGCGCCTACCGGGATCCCGACGGCCGGCTGCACGTGGTCAAGCCGACCTGCACCCACCTCGGCTGCCCGCTGACCTGGAACGGTGCGGAGACCAGCTGGGACTGCTCATGTCACGGCTCGCGGTTCACCGCCGACGGCGACATCCTGGAGGGCCCGGCCAAGACACCGCTGTCGCGCCCGCATGACTAGCCGGTACGCCTCGGCTCGAGCAACGCGCAGATGGCTCACGATCGCGCACTGCACCGAACTCCGTCGCTCAGCCACGTGATCCCGCACCGGACCGGCCGGGATACGCGGAAACGTGCCGTGAAGCCACGCTGCGCAGACATCGGCGGCCGGACAATCACCAGGTCGTACCGGCGTTTCAGTTCTGCATGCCATACGAGCGCTGACAGGGGTAGCCGTCGTTGGTCGCGGACCAATTGGGCGGGTAGCCGTGCTGCGCCCAGGCCGCGAACGCCTGCGGATACGAGTAGCCGTTGGCGTGCAGCCACTGGCACGGTGTCTGTCCAGTGCCCGGGGTGATGTCGATCCACGGCTGCGACTGGATCCACTCCGGCTGTGCGTACCACCGTTCGGATGCCGGGATGCGTGCCGATCCGGGCTGCGGGACGTAGACCGTGTGCGTGCGCGGGGGCTGCACATACACCGTTTTCGTCTTCGCCGGCCGCCGCTTCTTGGCCGAGGTGCGCGGCTGCGGTTGCGCGGTCGTGGTCGTGCTTGTTTCCTGCGCAGTGGTGCCCGACACCGGAACGGCCTGATTCCCGGCGACTTCACACGATGTCAGGGCGGCCGCAACCATGGCGACAAGGACGGCGGCACCGCGGGCACGCGGGCGCAGCCGATCGGCACTTCGCTGCACGGATTCCTCCCAGGTCTACGCCGCTGTTGACGCGAGCGGCTTGCCGGGGTTGTCGAGCTGTCCGCACCGTTCGTGAGCAAGAAACCGAGCGCGTTGCCGTCCCGTGACCGAGAAGCCGACCAAGGTCCCGCCGCGCCGAGCACGAGGACCCGGCCGGAAGCCCCCGCGGGCACCGAGCCGTGGCAGGCAACCGCCACGCTGGCACGCCTGCTCCACAGAGTTCCCCGCGAGCACCCCCGCGAGCACCGAGCCGTACGAGAGCCCACCCAGGAGACGTCAACAGTCCGAACAACCCCCACCGGCACCAAGCCGTGCGTGGCCGTGCCCTGAATGAGCGCAACTCGTCGTTTGCCCGCGGACGCCGGGCCCGTTCGTTCTCCTCCCCCACGTCCACGGTTGCTGTGCGCAGTGTTTGAAGGTGCACCTCTGCCGGGGAGCCACTGGAGAACCAGCGACTACGGGAAAGAGGTCAGCCATGGCACGACGGCGCGTCGTGGTGGTCGGGAGTGGCTTCGCGGGGTATCACGCGGCCAAGGCGCTCTCGGCGCAGGTGTCGCCCGACCACGTCGAGATCGTGCTGGTCAATCCCACCGACTACTTCCTGTATCTGCCGCTGCTGCCGGAAGTCGCCGCCGGTATCGTCGATCCTCGTGCCATCGCGATTCCCGTACCGGGTCGTCTCCGCAACGTACGGCTGGTACTCGGCGACGTGCGAGACATCGACCACCAGGCACACGAGCTGACCTACGTCGATCCGGAGAACACCAAACGTTCGCTGGCCTACGACCGTCTGGTGCTGTCGGTCGGCAGTGTCAACAAGCTGCTGCCGGTTCCTGGGCTGGCCGAGCACGGCCGTGGGTTCCGCGGCATTCCCGAGGCGCTGTACCTGCGGGACCACATGACCCGGCAGATCGAACTGGCCGCCGCCACCGACGACCAGGCCGAGCGGGACGCCCGCTGCACGTTCGTCGTGGTCGGGGCCGGGTACACCGGCACCGAGGTGGTCGCGCAAGGTCAGCTGTTCACCGCGTTGCTGGCCAGGAAGCGTCCCGAGCTGGCCGGCCAGCCGATCAGGTGGCTGCTGCTGGACACCGCCCCGCGGGTGCTGCCCGGCCTGGACGAGAAGATGTCCCAGGCCGCGGACGCCGTGCTGCGCCGACGTGGCGTCGAAGTCATGACGGAGATGTCGATCCGCGAGGCCACCGCGGACGGCGTCGTCCTGCAGGACGGCACGGAAGTGGCCACCCGGACCTTGCTGTGGTGCGTCGGCGTGCGGCCGGACCCGTTGGTCGAGTCGACCGGCATGGAGACCGTGCAGGGTCGCCTTGTGGTCGACGAAGAACTGCGCGTGCCCGGCTACCCGGACATCTTCGCGTGCGGGGACGCTGCCGCCGTGCCGAAACCGGGCGATCCGGGGCAGCTGTGTCCCATGACGGCGCAACACGCCGTGCGTCAGGGCAAGCTGGCCGGCCGCAACGTCGCGGCCTCTCTCGGCTACGGCACACCGCGCCGCTATCGCTATCGCGACCTGGGCTTCGTCGTCGACCTCGGCGGCAAGGACGCGGCCGCGGACCCGCTGCACATCCCGATGTCCGGTTTGCCGGCGAAGGTGATCACGCGCGGCTATCACCTGCTGGCGATGCCGGGCAACCGCGTTCGCGTGGCATTGGACTGGCTGACGGATGCTCTGTTGTCGCGTCAGCGGGTACAGCTGGGCCTGGTCCGTTCCGGCGTCGTTCCGTTGGACACCGCGGCTCCCGAGTACCCGAAGCTGTTGCCCGAGTCGGCCGACCCGATGCCGACCGCCCGCGGCGGAGAACACGGACACTAGCCACCGCCGAGGCTGACGTCGCCGCAGCCGCGTCCCTTCCCGGACAATCGAGCCGAGGAGGTTGCGCTGTGGCCGACATCCACCGGCGACGCGTCGTGCTGGCGCCGGACAAGTTCAAGGGAACACTGACGGCACGGGAAGTCGCGGAGGCGATGCTGCGCGGGGTCCCCGCCGACATCGAGGCCGACGTGGTTCCCGTCGCCGATGGCGGCGACGGCAGCGTCTACGCCGCGATCACGGCAGGCTGGCAGCCGGGAACCCTCCCCACCGTCGACGCGTGGGGAGACCGACAGGAGACCCCCGTGGCGGTGTCCGGTCGAGCTGCGATCGCCGAAGTGGCGTCGATTTGCGGGCTGGGAGCCCGCAAACCCACAGCGCAAGACGCAGCGCGTGCCTCTTCCTACGGCGTCGGCATGGTGCTGCACGGCCTCGTCACGCGCGGCTTCAACGAGATCACGCTGGGCTTGGGGGGCTCCGCCACCACCGATGCCGGCACCGGCATGCTGCGCGCCCTGGGTGTGCGGCTCCTCGACGCACACGGACGGGACGTGTTCGGTGACTCCCGCGCCCTGACGTCGGTGACCGGCGTCGACGGTCTCGAGCAGGCAACTCGCCTCTTGGACGGCGTCCAGCTCACGCTGGCATGCGACGTCGACACGCCCATGGTCGGCTCCGACGGGTCCGCGGAGATGTTCGCCGCGCAAAAAGGAGCCGATGAGCCGACGATTCACCAGCTCAGCGAGGCGTTGCGGCATGTCGCCGACGTCCTCGAACCGGCATTCGGTGTGCGCGGGGTGTGCCGGGAACCCGGATCCGGTGCCGCCGGTGGCCTCGGGTGGGCGGGCATGCTGCTCGGGGGAAAGGTCACGTCGGGAGCGCGCACGTTCCTCGAGTTGCTGGGCGCGGCGGACAAGATCGCCCATGCCGACGTGGTTGTGACCGGTGAAGGCCGCCTCGATCGGCAAACCTTGCGGGGCAAGGCACCGTATGTCGTAGCGGAACATGCGCGCAACCACGGCGTGCCGTGTGTCGCGGTCGTCGGCCACTCGAGCCTGCCTGGCTCCGCACCCGGCCCGTTCGACGAGGTCGTCGCGATCGACCGGGCCGACCCGAAGTGCATCGACGACCTGGACTTGGCCCGGAAACTGATCGCGGACGCCACCGGAAGCTTGCTCTCCCGTCACCTTTCGAGCTCACGGTGAGGCACTGCTGACGCAGCCGGCTGCAAGCTGGCTCTTTGCCACAGCCAATGCGCGGGCCACCTGCGTACGCTGGCCGAGTGGGTGGTCTGGAATCCGCGTACGCGACGCCACGTGTCGCCGCAGGCGTGCTGTTCCATCAAGGCAAGTCGCGCGTATTGATGCTGCGCACCACGTACAAGGACTATTGGGAAATTCCCGGTGGGTACGTGCAGCCGGGCGAGTCACCCCGCCAAGCGGCGCACCGGGAAGTCGCCGAAGAACTCGGCATCGATGTCCCCGTCGGGCGGCTGCTGGTCGTCGACTGGGCACCGTCGGAGCAGGAAGGCGACAAGCTGAACTTCGTCTTCGACGGTGGTGAGCTGCCGGCAGGCACGGAATTCACCTTCGCCGACGGCGAGATCTCCCTCGCCCGCTACGTCGATCTGGACGAGGTGGACGAGTACACCGTTCCCCGGCTCGCCCGCCGGATTCACTGCGCCGCGCACGCCGACCAGGTGCGCTACCTCGAGCACGGAGTCCCGGCCGGCTCCTGACGTGCTCGCGCCTTGCTCGCAGCGTCCTGGTGTCCGCGCCGATGGCCGGTCGCTGCCACGGGCCGCTCAGCAGCCGGATTCGTCCGTAGCATCGCCTGATGCCGCTGACCGGCAGACAGGGAAGGAACTGAACAGCGCATGGCCATCGAACTACGCACGCGACTGCGCCGCGCCGGTGCCGGGGCACTCGCGGCTGCCGCACTCACCCTCACGATGTCGCCGGCCGATGCCGCCGCGACACCGACCGCACCGGCCACCGAGGCGACGGCGAGCGCGAGCCTGCAAACCGTCTCCACATGCTGGAGCGGCGGGAAACGGCTCAAGCACTTCGCGGTCAAGGCCGGTAGCCGCACCGTCGGCTACGTGAACGTCTACCGCTACAGCGGGAAGAGCAAGTGCGCGCAATTCATCCACGCCGGGGCGGCCAAGGGCAAGGCCCGGTACACCACGATCCGCGTGGTCGCCGGCAGCCTCTCGCTCTACAACGGCGGAACGACCACCCAGAAGTCGGTCGGCATCAAGGCCCTCGGCTACACCTGCATCACCGCGCGCGGAACCATCAACTGGTCGGGCAAGACGCGTTCGCGGAGCGTGCGCGCCTGCAGCAGCTGACCAGCCGGCCACCGAGCCACGAGGCGCCCGGGTCGTCCCGGGCGCCTCGTTCGTTTCGCTCCAAGATGTCGCGGGCGTCACGCATACTGCCCAGGGCGTGCTGACCCGGCATCGTCCTCCTCGCCTGCGCCCGCCGTGCCCGGCCACGCGTCGGTCGGCAAGGCCGGACACGCAGTGGTGAAGTGATCGCTGATGGAATCAGTCACCTGCCGTGATGAAGCCGTCGAGGCCAAGTCATGATCAAATTCGGCAGCACACCACCCAATTCTGAAATTCGTCCGATTTCCTTCCCTCACTCAGGTATTTCTGCCGTCGCAGGCGGGACGACCACCTGATCGGCAGATTCCCGTTTCCGGCGGATCTGGCACCGTGGTATCCCGCAGGTCTTCAGCAAGCGGTGCAGCGTTCGAGTTCCGGAGGCAAAGCCCAGGTGGCCGCGGTTGATCACAGAAAAGCACACCCAGCGACGACGAGTACACCGTCATGCAGGATTGATGCACCCGGGCGGCGCAACCCGTCGACACGGTCGATGAACGACAATCCGCGTCTTCCCACGTAATGGGAGCATCTTGCCGCCACGCACGAAACCATTCGAGCGCTGACGTCCACGTGACCGTGGCAGCCCAGTGAACGGCGACCGATCGTGCCGCCCGAACGGCCGCGCGATCGACTGTGATCTTGCTACCAGCTGGCCGATCGGCCGGAAACGGAGAATCCCGTGTCGTCCTCACCCACACCACACCATCCGGGCCAACCCGTCACGAACATCTCCTACGGCGGTCAAGCCGTGCAAGGCGTCGACGTCAAGGGCAACATCGCCATCCAGGCCGCGGCCCCGGCGACGTCCCCGACCGACATCGCCGCGGAACTGGAGGCGCTGCGGCACCAGCTGGACCGCGCAGCCACCGAGGGGCGCATCGACGCCGACACGGTCGAGGCCGCGCACGACGAGCTCGCCCAAGCCCGCTCCGCCCTCCGCCAGAAGACGCCACACAGCGAAAAACGGGTGGTCATGGCGTTGAAACGGCTACGAGGGCTGGTCGCTGACGCCGCCGACATCGCCGCCAAGGTAGCCGTCGTGCTGACCGCGCTGGGGGTGCAGTCATGACCGAGTCGCCGCAACCGGTCGGCAACCTGGCAGGAGGAAACGCCAAAGGCGTCTTCCAGGGCCACACCGTCGAGGACAACATCGCGATCGACGGTGACGACAACGTCGCGATCATCGACTCCACGCTGTATCTGGGCTCCGACGAGCTGTCGGCCGAGGAAAAATTCGAACGCGGCCTGCGCTGCCTGGACCACGGCGTGCCGAGCAAGGCTCGCGAGTACCTGAAGGACGCGCTGGCAGCGGGAATGACCAACCCGGAGGTCTACTTCCACCTGGTGCTCGCGGTGTTCAGCAAGCGCTCTCGCCGCGAATTGACCGCGGAGGATCACCACCTGCTCGACGACATCGCGGGCAAGATCGCCCGGTGCTCGAAAGACCGGTGGACCACCGCACTCCAGGCAATCTTCCAGCTGATCGGTCAATCCGAGAAAAATGCCGACGACGAAACGGCCGGCTGGCGAATTTTCGCCGGATTGCCACCGGACATCCGCGAGAAGATCACCCGACATCTGGAACTGGTGCTGTCCAGCAGCATCACCGACGCGTTGTGGGAATCCACCAAAGAATCCGCAAGGAAAGCCCAGCTCGACAACAACCGGACACAACGGGCTTGGATATTCTTCCAGCCCAGACCTGCCGGGCCGCGGGCGCGGCAACCGATTCAGCCACAGGTGTTCGACCACACCCGGACGATCGTCTACTCGGTGCTCGGCGGGCTGGCCATTCTGTTTCTCGGCTGGCTGGTGGTCAGCGAACCCGCGCTGGCCCCGATCGCCGCTTACCTGATCAGCATCCCGGCGGCGTACCTCGGCGGTCGCGCGGCGTTCGACTGGAAGTACCGAGCCGGCAGGCTGGCCGAGCTGGATCGCATTCGCCAGGGGCTGGTGTGGGTGAACCACGCCCCGCAGGACGGTTTCACCGACCGGGTACGCCAGTCGTTCGAGCACTACTTCGGCAAGTTCCGGCCCCCGGGAGTGTCCGCAGAGCGCTGGCTGGAGGAAACCGAAGGAGTCCGGCACCAGCTCAGCGACGAGCTGGCCGAGATCTACCGGGAACAGCGGGTCACCGTCGGTCAGATCAACTGGCTGATCCGGTTCCTGGCCCAGGACGTCCGCGACCGGTACACCAGCGGGCAGTGGCAAGCCGAGCGGGATGCGGTGCGCGTCTCCGCCAACACCCAGCTGACGTGTGTGGGTTCTCTCGGTGTCGCCGCCGTTGCGGCCCTTGTGGCGCTCTATCACGCGGTGATGAACGCACCCGTGCAGGCAGTCATCGCGATCGTGGTCGCGGCTGCGGCCGGTCGCGTCGCAGTGCCGGGCTGGTGGACCTACGTGTCAGAACGCCGCCGCTACGCGGACGACCTGCACGAGTACACCAAAGCCAAGACGGCACGAGAGATCGCGTACCAGGAGTGGGCGCGTTTCCTGCGAGAGAACCGCCCGTCGGAAGCGGAGATGGAAGCCTGGCTGAACGCGGACCGGGCCGTGCTCCTGGACCGCGCGCTCAACGTCTACAAGCTCCGCAAGAGCGACGTCGTCGAGTACAGCTTCCTGCTCACTCCGGCTCGTCCGTGCCAGTCCGCTCGGGCGCGCGGCGGCCCGGCCCGCTACTCCCGCTACAACGTGCTGCTGGTCCTGGTGTCCCGCGACGGGGTCCGGGAGTTCGGCACCGAACTGCAGTTCACCAAGGCGACCTTCGTCGGCGAGGAGCGCAGGAACTATCGCTTCGACGCCATCTCGTCGGTCGACGTGACCAGGCGCCCCGACCAAGGTCATTCCTTGTCGCTCACGCTGACCAACGGTCCGACACGCACCGTGGAAATCCCTCCCCCGCGATCCGGCGACGACGCCGGTGACCTGCCCCCGATCGGCTTGTCGCCGGAGGAGCTGGACAAGCAGGTGGCGAGCATCGACCTGGACATGGCCGGCTTCCAGCACACACTGCACCTGCTCGAAGGCATCGCCGCCGAAGGCAGGCGGTGGCTGGACCGCACCCTCACCGAGGCCCGTCGGGACCGCTGGCGCGACGACGCCGCCTAGTCGCCGCAGCCCCCTCGCCCAGCGGACCGGCGTTCCGGGAAGGTCGCGGTAGCCGCCGAGCCGAGCCCTCCTCCATCACCTGCCTCCCCGGCTCGGCAAGCCGCACCGCGACCTTCCCTTCTAGCGCCAATGACTTCCATGACGCAGCACGGCACCGATTCCGTGCCCGGATTCCACCGGTCAGCCGATCGCCGTCTGCGGATCGGCCATGGGCCGGGCGTCGACCCGAGCCGCTTCACCCAGCGTGCGTCCTTTGGTTTCCGGAGCCCAGGCGATGCACACCAGCAGGCCGGCGGCGGTGATGACGGCGCCGAGCATCATGGTGGTGCCCAGTCCCAGGTGCGTCAGGCTGTAGGGCAGCAGGTAGGTGCCGATCGCGGCGCCGATCCGGCTGGCCGAAGTCGCGATGCCAACCGCGGTGCCCCGGATCTCCGTAGGGAACAGCTCGGTCGGATACGCCCACTCCAGGATGTTCGGACCGCCGGAGAACAGCGCGTACGCGCAGAAAGCCACCACCACGACCCACGGGGCCGCGTCAGGCACGACACCGAGGACGGCCAGCGGCACGGTCATCAGCGCGAACGAGTAGATGATCAGTCGGCGGCGTCCGATGCGGTCGATGAGCCAGATGGCAGGGAACAGGCCCACCAAGAACACGACGCTGATCAGGACCTGGCCGAGCAGGGATTGCTCGGAGATCTTGAAGGCAGCGAGGATGGTGGGCCCGTACGTGTAGAGCGCAAACAGCGGGATGATCTGGAAGGTCCAGAACAGGGACACGAACAGCGTCCGCTTGAGGTACCCGCTCTTGAAAGCGCTCCAGAAGGTCATGCCGCTCGGCGACTCGTCGGAGATGAGCGCGTCCAACTCGGCGTCGGTGCACTCGTGCCCGAGCGAGGTGCTGATGACCTCGCGCGCCTTGTCCCGCTCACCGTTGGCCACCAGCCACCGCGGCGATTCCGGGGCATGCCGCCGCGCGATCATGATGACCACGGTCGGCACGGCGGCACTCGCCAGCACCCACCGCCACGAGTCGTCGCCGAGCAGCTCGACCATGCCGTAGCCGACCACCGTCGCGGCACAGGCGCCGGTGAACCACCACGCCATCAACTGCCCCATTGCGCGCCCACGTTCCTTGCGGGGCAGCCATTCAGACAAGATCGCCGTGGCGATCGGATAGTCGGCGCCGATGGCGATGCCGAGCACCAAGCGCAAGACGATCAGCTGCCAGCCCTCCTGCACGAACAGGCACAGCGCCGAACCGATCGCCAGCGCCGCCAGATCCACCGTGTACATCAGCTTGCGGCCGATGATGTCGGTGACCCGGCCGAACGCCAGACCGCCGACGAACAGGCCGACCAGCGCCGCAGCGCCGACCAGGCCCAACTCGGTCTCGTCCAGACGCAGCTGCTGCTGAATGAGCGCACTGACCACGCCGATGTTGGTCAGCACGTAGCCGTCCACGAACGGCCCACCGGCGCTGAGCAGAACCATTTTCCGGTGGAACGAACCATATGGTGCTTCGTCGATCACTGACTGAGCCATGGCATTCTCCGAAGGTGCCGAAACAGGAAACCGACAACGGGAAGCTGCGCGAGGACTCTCGGCAGGCATGACGTCACGGCGAGCGGCCTCACCTCGCCGGGGTCCACGGATTACGGGTGCCGACCGTCCATCCACCGTCCACGACGATCTCCGCTCCGCTGCAGTAGGAGCTGTCGTCGGAGGCGAGGAACGCCGCGACCGCGGCGATTTCCGCGGGCTGTCCGATACGGCCGAGCGGTGCCTTGGCGTACTCCTCTGGCACCACGCCGCCCGGCGCGCCCATCTCGGTGGACACGCCGCCGGGATGGATCATGTTGACCCGGATTCCGAGCGGACCGAACTCACCGACCGCGGCCTTGGACATGGCCAGCAGGGCCGACTTGGTCGAGGCGTATGCGGCGGTGTAGTCCAGCGGCGCATACGCCGAAATCGACACGATGTTGACGATGGAGCCGTGACCGATCTCCGCCATGTGCGGGGCCAGGGTCTGCATGCCCAGGAAGACCCCGATCTGATTGACGTCGATCAGTTTCCGGTACGTCTGCAGTGGCGTTTCGGTGATCGGCCCCTGGTGGTAGATCCCGGCGTTGTTGATCAGCACGTCCACGTACCCGAAGGCCGATTTCGCGGTGGCCAATGCGGCTGACCACTGATCCGGGTCACTGACGTCCAGGTGCACCGAGATCGCTCGATCGGCGCCGAGGTCGGCCGCGACCTTGTTCGCTTCGACATCCCGGACATCGGCGATCACGACCTTCGCTCCGCGTTCGACGAACAGGCGTGCTTCGGCCTCGCCTTGTCCACGGGCCGCGCCGGTGATCAGGGCAACCTTGCCGGTGAGTTCGGCCATGGCTGTCTCCGCTCGGAATCACGAGGCGATCGACGTCGCGGGGACCGCGAGAGCGCTGAGGATGTCCTGGGCGGCGGCGAATCCCGATTGCACGGCCGTCTCGGTGTACCAGGTGCCGAGATAGTCCCCGGCGAGCATGATGCGGCTGGAACGCCGGGTGAGCGTTGGCTGGAGTTCGCCGCGCCGCGGGAAGCAATAGGCCAGGCCCTGCGGCCATCGCTGTACATGCGCCTCTTCCACCAGGGACGGAAAGCCCGGGAAGATGTCGTCGAGATCCCGGTAGTAGACGTCGAGAATCTCGTCGTCGCTTTTGTCCAGCAGCGCCCGGGCCAATTGGGCGGGCGAGAACACCATGATGCTGCTGCCCCGGCCACGCGACCGTTCGATCGCCCGGATGGTGTTGGACATGTTGAAGAACACGTTGAAGGCCCGCTTCGGTGTCGCGATCGCATAGGCGTCGTCCCACACCTGGGGCGTGGACTCGTTGGTCAAAATGGCGACCGAGACGTACGGGCCGTACACGATCTTGCTCAACGCCGCACGGACGTCGGCTTCCAGATCCGGGGCGATCCGGTGCGCGATCGGAGCGGGAATGGCCAGCACGGCGTACCGGGCCTTGATCTCGTGCTCCTTGCCCGCGTGCTGGTAGCGCACGACGACGTGGTCCTTGGCGTGCACGACCTCGTGCGCTTCCGCCTGGAGTTTCGCGGCAGGTCCGAGGCTGGCGCCGAGCGTCTCGGTCAGCGTCGACGGCCCGCCGACGATGTTCCGGGAGAGTCCGCCGGTACGGCTCCACACCAGCTGGAAGTAGCCGACTCCGGCACCGGCCGAGATCTGCTCCGGATCACCCGCCGATCGGCTGACAGTAGGCCGGAACAACGCGTCGGCGTCGGCCGGGAGCTGCCCGACGAAGTCGGTGAAGGTGCGATCTCCGAGGAAGTCGTAGATGCGCTGCTGCCGGACGCGGTAGTCCTCACCGTCTCGCGGCGCGCAGACCTTGCTGTACCTCATCACGGCGAGGCGGACCTTGATGCCCGCCCTGACCACGGCGGCCCGATCTCGCCAGGACATCGGCACCCGGAACGGATAGCTGGCGACCGGTCCGGACGTGATCACCTTCCCGTTCATGGCCAGGCCGGTGAGGGTGCCGGGCACCGGTACCGAGTCGATGCCGATGGCGTCCGTCAGGGCCCCGGTGGCGGAGCCTGGCCCGTTGTAGACGTGCGCTCCCCAGTTCAACCAGTAGGGGCCGCGGCGTTCGGACCGGATACGACCGCCGAAGCGGGTGCCCTTTTCGAGCAGGAGGATGTCGCGGTGACGCAAGCGGTGCGCCGCAGCCAGGCCGGCGAGGCCACCTCCGATGACAACTGCGTCGTACACTTCGGTTCCTTTCGACCGGGTCAGATCGCCCAGCACAGGCGGTAGGCGTCCAAGATCGCCGCGTGAATGTTGCGGCTGGTCACGGCGTCGCCGATGCGGAAGAGCTGGAAGGAACCGGACTCGTTCCGCACGATGCGTTGCGGCGACAGGCTGATCAGCGCCGGGTAATCGACGGCTCCGTGATTCACCGACAGGTCCTTGAGGTCGAAGTAGAGGTTGTCCACCGGCACGGTGCCGTGCTCGACCACGACCTGGTCGACGATGCGCGTCTCGGTGGCTTGCGAGTACTCGTTCACCAGCGTCGCTTTGATGCGCCGGTCGCTGGTTCGCTCCACGGCCACCACGCGCGTGTTGAGCGTCGTGGTCACCGAGTGGTCGGCGAACACTGTCAGGTATGCGGGATAGTTGGTGCTGCCGACCAGCGGGGCGACGGTGCGTTCGGGAGTGACGATCTCGAGATCCGCGCCGGAGGTGGCGATCATCTCGGCCGCGCTCATCCCGGGGTGATCGCCGTTGTCGTCGTACAGCAGGACCGACTGCTTCGGCTTCGCCTCCCCGGTCAGGATCTGCCAGCTGTCCGTCACCAGATCCGCGGGCCCGTCCACACCACCGGTGTTCGGGATTCCACCGGTGGCAACGATGACGACGTCGGGATCCTCCGCCAGCACGTCGTCCGACTCGGCGACGGTGTTGTAGTGGATCTTCACCCCGAGGCGTTCGCATTCCTGCACGCGCCAGTCGACGATGCCGATCAGGTCACGCCGCCGGGGAAGACGGGCGGCGACTGCAACCTGTCCACCCGGCTGGCTGTTGGCCTCGAACACGGTCACCGAGTGGCCGCGCTCGGCCAGCACCCTGGCTGCCTCCAGGCCGGCGGGGCCCGCACCCACGACGACCGCGGTCTTCGGGCTGCTGCTCGGCTCGATGGTGTGGGGCAGCTGGAACTCCCGTCCGGTCGCCGCATTGTGCACGCAGAGGGCGTCCGCCCCCTCGTACACCCGGTCGATGCAGTAGCCGGCACCCACGCACGGCCGAATACGGTCTTCCTCCTTGGCAGCGACCCGCCGCATCACATGCGGATCGGCCATGTGCGCCCGGGTCATGCCGACCATGTCGAGCAGACCTTCTGCGATGGCGTACCGGGCCGTCGCCAGGTCGTTGATCCGCCCGGCATGCATGACCGGAACGTCCAGCGCCCGTTTCACCTCTCCGGCGAACGCGAGATGGGCCGCGGCCGGGGTGCCCATCGGGGCGATGACCCTGGACAGGTTGTTGTCGGTGTCCAAACTGCCCCGGATCACGCTGAGAAAGTCGATCCCCTCCGCGACCAGGCGGCGCGCGATCTCGATTCCGTCGCCGGCGGTGAGGCCGCCGGGTCGCGCTTCGTCGACGGCCATGCGCAGCCCGACGACGAATTCGTTGCCCACGCGGCGCCGGATGGCTCGGATCACCTCGATCGGAAACCGCAGGCGACGCTCGAAGTCCCCGCCCCATTCGTCGTCGCGATGGTTGGTCGCCGGGGACCAGAACTGATCGAGCAGATGCCCGTTGGCCATGAGCTCGATGCCATCCATTCCGCCCGCCCGGCAGCGCTCGGCGGCGTCCGCGTAGGCGGCGACGATCCGCTCGATGTCCCAGTCCTCGGCGACTTTCGGGAAGGCCCGGTGCTGGGGTTCTCGGTCGCCCGATGCCGAGACGACCGGCAGCCAGTCGCCCGCGTAGTTGCTGGTGCGGCGGCCCGCATGGGTCACCTGACACATGACCAGCGCACCGTGCTGGTGCACCGCGTCCGCGATCGCAGCCAGATACGGGACCACCTCGTCGCGATACAGCGCGATGTTGTTGACGAAGGCGGGTGAATCGGGGGCGACGCACGCCGCGCCACCCATCATGGTCAGCGCAAGACCGCCTTTGGCCTTCTCCTCGTGGTACCGGAGATACCGCTCCTTCGGCATCCCGTCCTCGGCGTACGCGGGTTCGTGCGACGTGCTGACCACCCGGTTCCTCAGCCGCAGGTGCTTGAGCCGGAACGGATCGAGCAGCGGATCGGTCGTTGCCATGGGTCTACTCCGTTGCGCGGGTAGGCGTCAGACGCCCATGTACGGGTATCGGTAGTCGGTGTCGGGCGCGAGGTTCTCCTTGATGAACCGACCGCTCACCCACCGCTGCAGGGCCAACGGTGAGCCGATCTTGTCGTTGGTGCCGGACGCCCGGGCACCCGCGAACTGCTGCCTGCCGATCAGCATCCCGGCGCACTTGTCGTTGATCGCCAGATAGCCAGCGGCGTCCCGCAACACGTCCAGTGCCTCGTTGATCGCCTTGCGGTCGGTGGCGTAGACGGATGCGGTCAGACCGTAGGGGCTGGTCCGGTCGGCCAGCTTCAAGGTGTCCAGCCAGTCCCGGTCCTCGTAGACGTACACCGTGAGCAGCGGCCCGAAGAACTCCGTGGTCATGGTGAAGGCCATCGGGTCGGTGGTCTCGAAAATGGTCGGGCGCACGAAGTACCCGACTTCCTTCGACGTGGTCCCACCGGCCACCACCGTGTGGGTTCCGGACGAGTTCGCCCGCGCGATGGCGTCGGCCAGGCGGTCGTGCGCGGCCTCGTCAATCACCGCGCCGAGGAACGTGCGGTGGTCAGCGACGTCACCTACCACGAGCGATTCGGTCTGCTCGGCGAGCCGGTCCTTCAACCGCTTCCAGATGCTGCGCGGGATGTAGGCGCGCGACGCGGCCGAGCATTTCTGTCCTTGGAATTCGAACGCGCCCCTGGTCAGACCGGTGAGCAGGGCCTGCAGATCGGCCGACGGGTGGGCGACCACCGCGTTCTTGCCACCGGTCTCCCCCACCAGCCGCGGGTAGTTGCGGTAGATGTCGATGTTCTTGGCGACCTTCTTCCACAGCTCGCGGAACACCTGGGTGGAGCCGACGAAGGCCAATCCGGCGAAGTTCGGGTCGGCCATGGCGACGTCGGTGACGAGCTTGCCATCGCCGTGCACGGTGTTGATGACGCCGGGCGGCAGCCCTGCTTCCTCGAAGACCCGCCGGACGACGTCCGAGCTCAACGCGGACTTCTCCGACGGCTTCCACACCACGGTGTTGCCCATCATCGCCGCCATGGCGGGCAGATTGCCGGCGATGTTGGTGAAGTTGAACGGGCTGACGGCGAGCACGAAGCCTTCCAGCCCCCGCTGGTCCAGGTAGTTGTTCTCGCCTTGCACCGAACGGGGCTGCCGGGTGTAGATCTCTTCGGCGTAGTAGGCGTTGTACCGCAGCAGGTCGGCCAGCTCGCACACGCCGTCGATCTCGGCCTGGTGGAACGTCTTGGACTGATTCAGCATGGTGGCGGCGTTGACCTCGTCGCGGTACTTGCCGGTCAACAGCTCGGCCGCGCGCAGGAACACAGAGATGCGTTCCCACCACGGCAGGCGGGACCATTCGTGCCGTGCTTCCAACGCGGCCGTGATCGCGTCGCGGACGTGCTGCTCGTCGGCCAGGCTGAGCCTGCCGATCACTCGGCGATGCTCGTGGGGCACCACGACCGGCATGGACCGCTCAGTTTCGAAGACCTTGTCGCCGATGGCCAGCGGGATCGGCTGGGTGAGCTCGGAAAGCCGCTTGATCTCCGCCTTCAGCGACTCGGCCTCGGGCGAACCCGGCCGGTATTCCCGGACCGGCTCGTTCTGTGGAGCCGGTACGCGGAAGTTTCCTTGCACGGGATGGTTGACACCAATCACGGGGCTGCTCCAATCACACGAGCTCGGGGGTTCGGATACGCACGCCGAAACGGTCGAGACGGAACGGTGTGAGCAGGGCATGCTCGGTTCGCTGGGCGATCTCGCGGGCGGCCAAGGCCCCGGTCACCGGCCCGAGCGTCACGCCGAGCGTGCCGTGCCCGGTGGCGAGGTAGAGGCCTTCGTGGGTGGGCACGGGCCCGATCACCGGCAGGTCGTCCGCGGTCGTCGGGCGGTGACCAACCCACTCGACGTCGATCTCGGTGGGCCGCCAGGTCTTCAGGTAGGACAGTCCTTCGCGGACGACCGTGTCCAAGCGTTTGCGGTCGAGTTCGAAGTCACGGCGTCCGATGTCGAACGTGCCGGACAGCCGGACCGCACCACCGAACGGCGAGCACGCGACCATGCTTTCGTAGAGCTTGAGCGGATGAGAGGGCGCCGTTCCCCGGCCGTAGGCCGTCATGCTGGTGCCCTTCGCAGCTTCCAGCGGAACCGGCACGCCCAGTGGTTTCAGCAGGGCGCGCGATGCGTATCCCGCGGCGACCACGACCTGGTCGGCTTCGAGCTGCCGGCCCTCCGAGGTGTCGACGGTCCATTTCCCACCGGGTCGCGATTGGAGCCGGACGGCCGCATCGTGCTCGATGACCGCGCCGCCGTTGGCTGCCAGGGCTTTCGCCAACCCGGCAGTCAGCGTCTCCGGGCGTACATGCCGCTCTGAGACCAGGTGGACGACTCCCGCCAGGTCCGGGCGGAGGGCAGGATCGAAGGCGACGATGTCCTGGCCGCGGTGGACTTCGATCTCGCCGACGTAGCCCAGCGAGCGCATCCGATCGGTCAGCCGCCGGAACTGCTGAAGATTCGCGGCGCGCTTGAACACCACGGCGAGCCCTTCGGTGTGGTGCTCGAAGGTGACGCCGCGCTCGAGGAGCGAGTCGACGTGCTCATGGGCGTGACGGGCGAGGGCCTGGAGGGCGGCCGTTGCCCGGCTGCTTCGCCTCTTGGAGCAGGCCCGCAGGAACCTCATGACCCAGGAGGCGAAATCCCACTCCAGATGCGGGCGCAGACGTGCCGGAGCTGCAGAGCTGAAGAGGCTACGCACCGCGTCCCGCACCGCGCCTGGCGCGGCCCGGGGGACTGACAAAAACGGCGTGATCCACCCGGCATTGCCAGCCGAAGCTCCTGCGCCCACCGCGCCCGCGTCGAGCACGGTCACCTCGAGACCGAGATCGGACAGCTCGTAGGCACATGCCAGTCCGATGACGCCCGCGCCGATGACCACGATCGTCATCGGGCGGCTCCCGCCAGCTCGCCAGTCACGTAGTACTCCCTTCACATCGGCGCCCGTCGCTCGCGCGGATCAGGCGGCACGTCCTGCACTCCCTAGCGGGCCGGGACATCCGGGGTTCCCCGTCGGCAGTGCTCCGGTCACCGGAACCGAGTCCAAAACACCGCACCTCGGTGCACCCGAATCCCAGGTCCACCCGGCGCTTGCGGGTGCCCCCGAACTCTGGTCACCCGAACTGTCGTTCGGTGCACCCGCACGCCCGTCACCCGATGCGCGGTCCGGACGACCGGGCGCCGGGTGCCATCGACCCGGACTGCCTGTGCTCGGTTCGCCGGTGCCTCGGCCGCCCGAGTCACGGTCGGTTTGCCGGAACGTCGGCAGCCCGGGCCGTGGTCGGGATCCGCCGACCGCGTCCCGAACCGTGGCCCGATCACCCGAACCGGGGTTCGTCACACGGACGACGGTAAATGTGATCACACATCACAGTCAACCCGATGTGATAACAGATCTCGCGCGGTAGGATCGTCTTGTGGCTTACCTACGCGATCCCGGACAGGCGGACCCGGCGGCACCCGTCGTCGCCGCTCCCCTTGCCGATCAGGTTTTCGCGCTGCTCCGCGGATGGATCATCAACGGAGAACTGCTTCCGGGCGACCGACTGCGCATCCGCGATCTGGCCGACCGCGTCGGCACAAGCGTGATGCCGGTGCGCGAGGCGGTACGCAGACTGGTGGAATCCGGCCTCGCCGTGCACGAGCCCTACAAAGGCGCCACCGTGCGCGAACTCGACGTCACCGAGCTCGAACACGCCTACGACGTGCGCATCCTGCTGGAAGGCGAATGCGCTCGGCTCGGCACACGGGCGGCGCCGCTCGTGGTGGCCGACCGTATGCAGGAACACTGGGAGCTGCTCGAGCAGGCTGCCCGGAACGATGACGTCACCGAGGCCCTGCACCAGGACGAACTCCTGCTCGGCGCGCTGTACGAAGCCTCGGGCAATACTGTCCTCGTCGACCTCATCCGGGGCCTGTGGGACAGGTGTCGCCCGTACAAGGTCGTCTGGGCGAGCAAGGCCAGCGAGAAGGGCAACGTCAGCCTGTGGCACTACAAGCCGGACCTCATCGAAGCAGTACGGAATCGGGACAGCGACGCTGCCGCTGACATCGTGCGGACTTCGTACCAGAAGGCCAAGACCGCCATTCGCGAGGCATTGGCGCGCACCAAGTCCAGCGTCGGCCGCGTGTGATCGCCCACCGCCACGCGACGTCGAAGGGTGTGATCACGATCGGTCACTGTCGTCGCGGCTCCCAGATCGGCACCGACCGCCGGACGATCGCATCGCTATTCCGTCCAGAATGACCTCGGCGCCCAGCCTGAACTGCTCGTCGAAATCGTCGAGTTCGACCGGAGCATGCTGGGCGAGCAGCGGAGCGTGAGCCGCAAGATGTTCCGCGACCGCCGAACGGATCTGCTTGTCACCTTCGGGTGTGCGCACCGTGGCCCACCAGGAGCTTTCCGCCGCCGCGAACCCGATCGCGTAGTTGGTGAGTGCGCCGACCGCCGCGACCAGAGTGGCGCCCGTCAGCCCCGCTTCGATCAACGAGGCGTGAAACCGCTCCGAACGACGCAGCGCGTTCGGGCCGATGAGCGGCCGCGTCGACATCAGCGTGGGCATCCAGCGGTGCCTGAGCATGACCTCGCGCATCCGGCACAGCTGTTCCAGCACAGCGTCCCGCCACGGCATACCGTCCGCGGCCGGCTCGATCTCCCCGATCACCGCGTCGAGGGCAAAGTCCAAGACGTCCTCCCGACCCGACACGTACTCGTACACCGACATCGGCGCCACGCCGAGCCGCCGGGCCAACGCACGCATCGAGAAGCCGTCCAGCCCGCTCACGTCGAGCAGGCCGACGGCGGCTTGCACGATGCGTTTCCGGGAGAGCCGGGGCCGGTGAGCGGGTTCCGTTCGGAACCAAACCGAGTCCATGGTTCCACCGTACACCGTACGGAATTCCGTACGACTACTTTCCAGGTGCATGAGCGACGATCAGGACTGGCAGCGCCGCTACTGCTTCCTCGCGTTACGACTGAATCGCCTGCTGCATGGCAGCGCCCTGCTCTACTACGGTCCGGCAGAGTGGCAATCACAGGTGGCGGCAGAAGAGCCCACTGCGGCGGAATTGCTGATCGACGAGGCAGACGAGCTCTTGGCTGACGCAGACTCGCCGCACCTCGTCGCCCATCTCGACGCAATGAAGGCAGTCGCGCGATTCACGACCGGGCAGCCGATGCCCTTCGGCGACCTGGTGGACGCGATCGTCGGCCTGCCGGCGGAGTGGATTCCCGAGACCATCTTCGAACACGCCCACGAACTGCTCGACCGAGCGCTGCCGCCCCGGCACGGGTCCCTGGCGGAGCGCTACCAGGCGTGGCAGCGGCACTACTCGGTCACCGATCTTCGGTTGATGGAACGTCTCGTCCTCAAGACAGATCACGAGTGCCGAGTGCGTACTCGCCGAATCCTCGGCATCGAGCCCGACGACGCCGTCGACTGTCAGGTCGTGCCTGACGCTCATTTCCACTTCGCCGGCCTGTACCGGCCGACCGCGCCGTCGACGATCTTCGTCAACGCCGGCAGACCCTTCAACGTCGCCGATCTGATCTACAACGTGGCCCACGAAAGCCACCCGGGCCACATCGCCGAGACACGCACCAAGATCCGTCGAGCCACCCGCCTCGACCAGCGAATTCGTTTCCTCTTCTCACCGTCTCTCGCGCTCGGCGAAGGCATCGGGCTGGCCGCCGAGTCCGTCATCTTCCCCGGCACCGAAGCGACGGAATGGCTTCGCCACACAGTGCTTCCGGACACCGGGATCGAGTACGACGGAAGCGATGTCGCCGACATCCACCTGGCCAAGAACATGCTGTGGGGTGTGTGGGCCAACGCTGCCCTGATGGCCGCCGAGGGCCGGGCGAACGACGACATCGCCGACTATTTGGCGCAGTGGGCGCTCTACGACGACGACGAGATCACCGCCGTGGTTCCCGCCATGAAACCCTCACCGATGTCCGCCTACTACCTGAGCTACTTCCACACCTGGAACCTGGTGCGGTATCTTGCGGCCGACGCCGGAGCCATGTTCAAGCTCCTGACCGAGCACTGGCTTCCTCGGGACGTCACGCGCCTGGTGCGGTGACCCGGGCGAGGACAAGCTTGGCCGCGACCAGGAGCATCGTGGCGGCGACGACGATCTCGAGTAGCTGCCATGCGCGCGGGCGGGCCAGTAGCGGTGCGAGCTTGCGTGCCCCGAACCCGAGGCTGGTGAACCACACGACGCTGGCCGTTGCCGCGCCCGCGGCGAACAACCACCGACCGTCGAGCGCACCGTGGGCAGCGTCGTACGTGGCAGCGATCGAGCCGATCAGCAGCACGGTGTCCAAGTAAACGTGCGGATTGAGCCAGGTCAACGCAACGGTCCGGGCGATGACGCGGCCACGGGACTCCCCCACCGGCCTCCCGTCGGTGGCGATCAACGCGCCCGGAGAGAACGCCCGGCGGAGCGAACTCGCCGCGTACCACAACAGGAACGCGACGCCGAACCAGGTGACGGCGTCGATGAGCCAGTGAGCGTGGGCGACGGCTGTCCCGACACCGGCGACACCGGCAGTGATCAGAACGATGTCGGACACCACGCACACGGCGATCACTGCGGCGGTGTGGCTTCGCGTCATCCCCTGGCGCAGCACGTACGCGTTCTGAGCTCCGATGGCGACGATCAGGGATCCCCCGGTCAGGAACCCGGCACCGAAAGGAACGAGCACGCATTCCACGCTAAGGCGCGATCGGGAACAGTTCAGCGAAAGATTCTTCAGTATTTGAAGCTGTGCTTCACTGAGCTCGTGCGCTTCCACCCCGCCCAGCTCGAAACGCTGCTCGCGATCGCCGAGGACGGATCGTTCGAGGCCGCAGCCCGCAGGCTGCACCTCACCCCCAGCGCGGTCAGCCAGCGCATCCGCGCGCTGGAATCAGCCGCAGGCCAGGTGCTTGTCCGGAGGACGACTCCCGCCGAGATCACCGACGCCGGCGCGCCACTTCTCCGGCTCGCCCAGCAGCTGCGGATGCTGACGGCCGAGGCCGGTGCGGAACTGGGGCACGACGACGTCGTGGAGCTGCGGGTGGCAGTCAACGCCGACTCACTGGCGACGTGGTTCCGGCCGGTGCTGTCCGCCATCGGCCGGCTCCGCAACACTGCACTCCAGCTCGCCGTCGAGGACGAGGGGCATTCCCACGAGCTGCTTCGCCGAGGCGAAGTCCTCGCCGCGGTCACCAAGGAGCCAAGGCCGGTGCAGGGATGCAACGTCGAATTTCTCGGCTCGCTGCGCTACCGGGCTGCAGCATCCCCGGAACTGCTCGCCGAGCATCAGCACGGTGCGGACGTGGACTGGTCCGCCATGCCGATGCTCGTGTTCAACGAGAAAGACCGGCTCCAGGACACCGTCCTCGCCGCCCACCAAGCGTCACGGCCCCGCGTGATCCATCGGGTTCCCAGCTCGGCCGACTTCTTCGAGGCCGTCCGTGCCGGCCTCGGCTGGGGCCTGATTCCTGTCCCCCAGCTCGTCCCCGCTTTGCAGCACGGCGATCTGGTGTGCATTCCTGGCACCGGGCCGGTCGACGTCGATCTGTTCTGGCAGCGGTGGCGTCTGCGCAGCCCGGCACTCGACACGCTGACCGACATGGTCAAGGCGGCCGCTCGATCCGAGATGCACCGGCAGGAAGACAGCGCTTGAACGCCACCCCCTGCTGCCACAAGTGGCCACTTGGGCCGGCCGGAGGGCTCCCCCGTGACCAAGGCTCTGTCCGGTGTGACTGCCCAGTCACCGTCTCCCTTCTGCCGTGAGCGAGACGACCTCGACGCTGTTCTCGCTTGCCCGACATGACCGAGATCAATCTGCGTATCGTCTCGGTCATGTTCGCACGCCCGGGTGTGCCTGCGGCTCTTGCAGCCTCCGGAGAGCACGAAACCCCCGAACCTACGACCCGTAGATCCAGGGGTTCCGATGTCCTGAGGCGTCTCGATGGTCGGGCTGACAGGATTTGAACCTGCGACCCCTTGACCCCCAGTCAAGTGCGCTAACCAAGCTGCGCCACAGCCCGCCGCACCCCGCGTCCTGGAGTGCGCGCTCCACGATAGCGCACCGGCCGTCGTCGCCGCTGACGCGGGCATCCCTGCGTCGCGCGTCCGCAGCGGCAGCGGAAACGGTCAGCGCGCCGAAGCCGGAACGGACTCGGCCCTTGCCACTTCCTTCGCCGGCGTGGACTCGATGTCCAACGTGGTGCGCAGCCTGATCGGCTTGAGCAGCAGCGCGGCGATCACGCCGACCACCGCGACCGCGGCCGAGATGAGGAAGATGTGCGCGGTCGCGTCCCCGTAGACCGACTGCACCACCTCGCGAACCTGCGGCGGCAACGCCTCGAGGTTCAGCGCGCTGGGCCCGCCCGAACCGCCGAGCGACGCACCGGTCCCGCCGAAGGCCGCGGACAGATCGGCAGTGACCCGGTTGGCCAGCACCGCACCGAGCACCGACACGCCGACGGTGCCGCCGAGCGACCGGAAGAACGTGATGGCGCCGGTGGCCGCACCCACGTCGGACAGCGGAACCGCGTTCTGCACCGCCAGCACCAGGTTCTGCATCGTCATGCCGACGCCGATGCCGACGACGACCATGGCACCGCCGACCTCCCACAGCGGGGTGGCGTGGTCCATCAGGCCGAGCCCCACGAACCCCAGCACCAGGATCGCCGTCCCGGCGATCACGTACGGCTTGATCTTGCCCGTCCGGCTGATCAACCGGCCCGACACGGTGGACGACACCAGCATCCCGGCCATCATCGGGATCGTGAGCAGCCCGGCCTCGGTGGGCGAATAGCCGCGGCCCACCTGGAAGTACTGCCCGAGGAACACCGCGCCGCCGAACATCGCCATGCCCACCGCCATGCTGGCCAGGATGGCCAGTGCGGGCGTCCGTCTGGTCACGATGCGCAGCGGCACGACCGGCTCGGCCACCCGCGCCTCGACCAACACGGCCACCACCAGCAGCGCCACTGCCCCACCTGCCATGGCCGCGGTCTGCCACGACAGCCAGGCGAACGAGTTGCCGACGAAGGACACCCAGATCAGCAGCAGGCTGACACCGGCGGCGATGAGCGACGCCCCCAGGTAGTCGACCGTGGTGTCCGGGCGCCGCACGGTGGGCAGCTGCAGCGTCTTCTGCAGAACGACGAATGCGATCACGGCGATGGGCACGCCGACGAAGAAGCACCACCGCCAGCCGAGCCACGACACGTCCACGATCAGCCCGCCGAGCAGTGGCCCACCGACCGTCGCCAGCGCCATCACGGCGCCCAGGTAGCCGTTGTACTTGCCGCGTTCCCGGGGCGGGATGATCGCCGCGATCACCACCTGGACCAGCGACTGCAACGCGCCGACGCCGAGACCCTGGAACGCGCGGGCCGCGATCAGCTGGCCGACGTTCTGGGACAGCCCGGCGAACAGTGAGCCGAGCACGAAGATGGCGATGCCGATCTGCAGCAGCAGCTTCTTGCTGAACAGGTCGGCCAGCTTGCCCCAGATCGGCGTGCTCGCGGTCATCGCCAGCAGCGTCGCGGTGACCACCCAGGTGTACTGGGTCTGCGAGCCGTTGAGCGAGCCGATGATGCGCGGCAGGGCGATGGACACCACCGTCGAGCTGATCATCGCGACGAACAGGACAAGCAGCAGCCCGCTCAACGACTCGAGCACCTGCCGTCGCCCCATCACCTCTGGTGTGTCCAAATCCGGCTCCTTCCCATCGACGCGGCTGTTCCCCCGTGATGCACAACGCCGCCGGGCGGGCGAACGTTTCCCACTGAGCAAACTTTCGCAGAGTGAAATAAGCCATATCGAATAAGGTGCTCTCATGGCGACCGCAGAGTCCCTCCGCGATCGGAAGAAGGCGGCGACCCGGCAGGCGTTGCACGAGGTCGCATTGCAGCTCGCGCTTCGCGAGGGGCTGGACAACGTCACCGTGGAGCAGATCGCCGACGAGGTCGGTGTCTCCCGGCGCACGTTCTCCAACTACTTCGCCAACAAGGAAGAGGCCATCCTGCACGCGGAGCGGGAACGCACCAGGAAACTGCTCGACCTACTGCGCGGCCGGCCTCCGGGGGAGAAGGCGTGGCTCGCCCTTCGGCGCAGCGCGCTCCAGCTCTACGGCGAGAAGAGCACACCCGATCTTGCCCGCATCGAGCAGTTCCGGCTGCTCATGCGGCATCCGTCCCTGATGGCCAGGCAGGCAGCCGACCACTTCGCACTCGCCCGGGAGATCGCCGCCGTCCTCCAGGAGCGCGAGCCCGGCATGACCCACGAAGTCGCCAGGCTCACCGCCACGACGTTCATGACGGTGCTGCGCACCGCCGGGACGCTGTGGTTCGAGCAGGGCGGCAAGGAACCCCTGGTCGACGTGATCAATCGGGCACTTGATCGCGTGCACATCGCTTGAGCATTCGTTGCACCCGGTACTGCCGACATCACACGGAACGGCTCTCCTGCGGGAGCCGCGCGCGACCCGGGCAGAGCGGCTATACGTCGATGATGGCCGCCGCGCACCACCGACCGTCGCGATGGTCCATGCTCAGCCCGGACAGTGCCACGGCCTTGGGCACCGCGCCGATGATCTCCACGCCCTCCAGATCCGCGACCGGCATGACCACTCGCAGCATCCGTGACCCGATGTCCACCGTCAGGCCGGCCGCGACGGCGTTCTCCGTGTCCAGCACGTAGATCACCTGGTCGAGCACAGCGACCAGGCGGTCGTCGTCGGTGTCCGCGGCAAGCTCTGCGGACACCGATCGTTCCGGCTGCGCGCGGATGTCGGCGAAGCTGCCGACCATCGCGGCCACCGCCTCGGCGAGGCACGCCTCACGCGTCGGCGCCCACGCTTCGATCCGGATGTCCGCGGTGTGCGGCACGATGCGGTGTCCGCGCTCGCTCGTCATCCCTTGACCACACCCAGCGGGACCAGCTTCGCGACGATCCGGCACAGGCCGGCTCGTTCGGCGACCGACACCACCTCGGACACGTCCTTGTACGCTTCCGGCGCCTCCTCCGCCAGACCACGGCGAGAGGCACCACGCACCGCGATCCCGTGCCGCCGCTCGAGCTGATCGAGCATCTTCGTGACGTCGACCGACTTCACCGCCTGGGTGCGGCTGAGCACCCTCCCAGCGCCGTGACACGTCGAATGGAACGCCCCGCCGTCGGGCACACCGGCCAGCACGTACGAGCCGGTGCCCATCGAGCCCGGGATCAGCACCGGCTGGCCCACTTCGCTCAGATCCGGCGGCAAGTCCGGATGCCGCGGCGGCAATGCGCGGGTGGCACCTTTGCGGTGCACGCACAGCTCCCGCCGCTCGCCGCCGACCTGGTGCCATTCCAGCTTGGCCAGGTTGTGCGAGATGTCGTAGATCAACTCCAGGCCGCGTCCGGTGATGGTGCGGAACACCTCGGCCGCGGCCAGCCCCAGCAGGTGCCGGTTCGCCCTGGCGTAGTTCGCCGCGGCCGCCATCGCCCCGAGGTAGGCACGGCCTTCCGCGGACTCGACCGGCACGCAGGCCAGCTGCCGATCCGGCACCCGGATGCCGTGCTTGGGCATCGCCCGTTCCATGCCACGCACGTGGTCGGTGCAGACCTGGTGGCCGAGTCCGCGCGAGCCGCAGTGGATCATCACGCACACCTGGCCCTCGCGCAGCCCGAAAGCGGCCGCGATCTTCTCGTCGTGGACCTGCTCGACCGCCTGCACCTCGAGGAAGTGATTCCCCGAGCCGAGGCTGCCCAGCTGGGCCAGCCCACGCTCGACCGCGCGGTCGCTGACCTGGCCCGGATCGGCGTCGGAGACCGCCCCGAACTCCTCGCATCGATCCAGATCCCGCTGACTGCCCTTGCCCTGCTCCACCACGTACCGCGCGCCGCCGGTGAGCACCCGCTCCAGTTCGCGACGGCTCTTCATGGGCCAGATCGCGCCTTTGCCGGCCCCGCGCGGCGTCTTCCTGGCCAGTGCGTCCATCAGCTTGTCGCGGACCTCCGCGAACTCCGCACGGCTGAGGTCTGCACCGAGCAGTCGGACACCGCACGAGATGTCGAAGCCGACACCGCCGGGCGAGACCACTCCCCCGGCACGGACGTCCGTAGCCGCCACACCACCGATCGGGAAGCCATATCCCCAATGGATGTCCGGCATGGCATAGGAGGCGCCGACGATCCCCGGCAGCGTCGCGACGTTGGCCACCTGCTGCAGCGACTGATCCCCGGCAGCCTCGGGCAGCAGCCGCTTCGACGCGAAGACCACGCCCGGCACGCGCATGTCGCCGGACGGGTCGATCCGGAACCGGTAAGGCGTCTCCTCGATCAGCTTCATCCTGGACACTCCGTCGTGACGCAAACCCCGAGAACCGAGCGCTCGACGAGTCCACTCATCCGTTGCGGACGGTTCAGCCTCACGGTAACCGCTGTGCTCGCACACGCCCGCCAGGTGCTGGCAAGCGAACCGAAGGTCGTTGTCACTCACCGTTTCGTCAGCTCGTCCAGGCGGGCCCAGTCGATCTGGCCGCCACCGAATCTGGCGGCGCGCAAGTCACCGGAGCGGGCATGCCCTTCGAACCGCTCCACCCTGGACAGCCGACCGCAGATCTCGCCAAGCTGGGCCGAACTCATCTTGTCCCGCACTTCTTGATACGTCACAGTCTTCAGGAACTTCCCCACCCACAGGCCGCCGGTGTAGCGGGCAGCGCCCCGGGTCGGCAGGACGTGGTTGGTGCCGATCACCTTGTCGCCGTACGGCACACAGGTGCGGTCACCGAGAAAGAGGGCCCCGTAGTCGCGCATCGCGTCGAGGGCTTTGCGCGGCTCATGCGTCATGACCTGAACATGCTCGAACGCGTAGCTGTCCGCCATCGCGTAGGCCTCCTCAAGGGTGTCGACGACGTGCACCTCGCCGTGGTCGCGCCAGGCCGCAGTGGCGACCTCGCCGGTGGGCATGCCGGGAAGAAGGTCGTCGATGCACCGCAACACCGCCTTGCCGATCGCCTCCGAGGTGGTGATCAGCACGCACGGGGAATCGGGGCCGTGCTCGGCCTGGCTGAGCAGATCCACGGCGACGGTGAAGGGATCGGCGTGTTCGTCGGCGACGATCAGGGTTTCCGTCGGACCGGCGAACAGGTCGATACCCACCTCGCCGTACAGCTGACGCTTGGCTTCCGCGACGAAGGCGTTGCCCGGACCGGTGAGAATGTCGACCGGCTCGATCGTCTCGGTGCCCAACGCAAGCGCGGCAATCGCCTGCACGCCACCTAGCACGTAGATCTCGTCGGCACCCGCAAGATACATGGCCGCGACCGTGATTGGCGGCGGCCCGCCCTCGCTCGGCGGGGTTGTCGCCGCCACCCGCTCGACACCGGCCACCTTCGCGGTCAGCACCGTCATGTGCGCCGACGCAGTGAGCGGATAGCGCCCACCCGGCACGTACGCGCCGGCGGCACGGACGGGAATGCTCCGCTGCCCGAGGAACACACCTGGCAGGGTCTGCACTTCGAAGTCCCGGATGGAGTCCCGCTGGGCCTGGGCGAATTGCCGTACCTGGCTCTGGGCGAATCGGATGTCGTCCAGCACAGTGGTCGGAACCGACGCCACGATCCGCGCGATGTCGTCGTCGGACAGCCGAAACGACGCCGGTGACCAGCCGTCGAACTTCTCCGAGTAGCGGCGGACAGCGTCGTCGCCGTTCTCGCGCACGTCCGCGATCACAGCGGCGACGGCCTCGGTCACCGCAGGGTCACCTGTCTGCGCGGAGCGGCAGCCAGCAGGACTTTTGAGTGCGTACGCCATGAATGCAAGCTCCTGAACACTACCGGGATGCAGTCGGATTGGGAGGAATCGCCACGCCTGCGCTTGCGCGCCGCGCGTCGACTCGACTCAGCATGCGGCGCCGCGTTGGCACGACATAGACGCACGATGGGCACTCCGCGCGGCGCACACTGCACATCTCGTGCAACCGGTCAGCCGGCCACTGGCCTGCTGCGCACCGCGTGGTCTTCCTGTGCTCCGAGGAAGTCCAGTGCGCGCACCGCAAGGGCGAGGCCCTGCCGCGTTTCGGGGTCCTCCAGGGACTTGCCCAGCAAGCCCTCGAGCCGCTCCAGCCGGTAGTAGAGAGTACGGCGTTGCACGAACAACTTCTCCGCAGCCTGCGACTTGTTACCGTCGCACGCCAGGTAGGCCCGCAACGTCGGCAACAGCGGGTTCGCGGTGGACGCGTCGTGGGCCAGCAACGCCCCGAGCTCGTCCTCGACGTATCGCGACAGCTCGGGCCCCTGGGACAGCGACGCGAGCAGCCTGAGCACGCCGAGACCGTCGAACGTCAACACCGTGGCGGTCTCCCGGGAAGCGGCCGCCGCCGCGGCCGTGCGCGCCTGCCTGATCGCCTCGGGCAGCTGAGCGGCGGTGCACGTCCGGCTGACCCCGGCGCGCAGCCCGCGCCGCTCGAAATGCTCGACGAGCTGCCTGTCACTGCACCGCGCCGACATACCTACCACGGCCAGCACATGTTCGCCGACGTCCGCCATCACCGCGGGGACGTGCAGTGATCGATACACCGAATCCAGGTAGCTGACGCAAGCAGCGTCGTCAGCAGACTGTTTGCCGTGGAAGACCACGACCAAGGGCCGGTTGCGCAGATCTCGTCCCAGACGCAGGGCCCGGTCCACGAATTGCTCACCGGTGATGTCACCGAGGAGCAAGCGGTTGACGATCGAGCTCTGCCGGTGGCCGGCTTGCACTCCGGCCTCCCGGACACCCAGCAGCGCGATCGCAATGGCGTCGGCCGCCCTGTCCAATGCGTACGCCGGGATGTTCGTCAGCCGCTCGCTGCCGTGCAGGATGTGCAGCCATCCCCACCGCTCTCCGCGGAGCACGATCGCCCGGCGAGCGCAACCCGGTGATTCGACCGCCGCCGACCTGGCCACCGGTGTGAGCGCGGTGTCCGGCCGGTGCATGACCCGCGCATGCAATCCCCAGTTCGTCAGCACCTCGTCGGCTTCCGAGGTGCCACCGGCGTATGCGACGACATCGTGGTTGGCGTCCTCCAGTACGACGGGATGACCCACTTGATGTGCAAGTGACTCGGTGAAGGCCCCTGGATCGCTGTTGTCCAGCAACATGCGTATGTATTGGGCGTTGAGCCGTTCGAAAGCGGCCAGCTCGGCCACCCGGTGATCGGTGAGAAATTCGTGCACCTGGGCCGAGATCTCGACGAACGGCAGCTCGCCCTGCAGGCCGACCAACGGCAAGCCGTGCTTGTCCGCCTCTTCCACCAGCGCGGCGGGCATGGCCGAGAAGACACGTCCGCTGAGTTCGACGACCAACACCGACGCGCCAGCGTCGGCGATCTCCTTGATGTAGCGTCGCTGCAGCTCACCGGATCGCCCGATCCCGAGTCCTGCGGTCAGCAGCATCTCCCCGCCACTAAGGAACCGGGCGATGTCCGGTACCTCCACCGGATGCACCCAGCGCACGCTGCGATCCAGGTTGGCGTGCCCGGCGTAGACGCGCCACCTGGTGCGCGAGAACACCTCCAGATGGAGTACGGCCTCGACCGACAACGCCATCGCAACTCCAGCACCGATCCGGCCATTCCGCGGATTGGTGAATCGTATCACCTTGTTTTCGCACGTCAAAGATCTGGAGATGTCACGACTGAGACTGTTATGCGCTGGCTTGGCCGTTCTGGCCGGCCTTGTCGTCGTGCCTGAACGAACGAAGCCCCTGGCTCCGAGCAAGAGCCAGGGGCGACACGGGTGCTGGGGCAGTGTCGTGTCGTCAGCTTTGCGACTCGGCCGGCTCGGCCTGCCTCGGTGGGCTGGACTCGCCGTAGCGCGGGGCGAAGCGCATCAGCAACGGCCCGCAGAGGGCGATCAGCAGCATCAACCCGAACGGGATGATCGGCATCCAGGCCAGTCCCGCGTTGGAGACCACCAGCGTGATCGACGCCGGACCCACCAGCATGCCCGAGTACCCCAGAGCGTTGACCAGCCCGATGTTGCGCCCGGCGTTGTCGGGATCGATCCGGCCCGCACTGGACAGCATCAGCGGCGCCATCGACGCCAGCCCGAGTCCGATCAGGACGAAGCCCACCATGGCCAGTGTTGCCGACGAGGTGAACGCGATGATCCCGACCCCTGCCGCGGCGATCACACCGCTCGCGGCCACCATGCGGATCGGCCCGACGTACTGGGTGAGCCGGTCACCGAACACCCGCCCGGCGAACTGGGCGCCGGAATACAGCGAGATCGCCAGGCCCGCGGTGGCCACGCTCGTACCAACTTCCCGACGGACGAACTCCTGTCCCCAGTCGGCGACCGCGCCCTCGCTGAGCATCGATGCGAGCAGCAGAACCCCGAAGCCGACCATGATCAGCACAACCAGGGTGCTGCGCCTGCGTGATGCATCCGCCGCCGAGACCTCGTGCTCCGCGGCTGGCGGGACCTCGTCGACGCTCAACAGCCAGCGCGCACACACCAGCCCCACTGCGGCCATGGCCAAGCCCATGGCGGTGAACAGCACAGCGGGACTCTCGGTGAACTGCCTGCCCAATGCGCTGCCGATGAGACCGGCCACGAACCCGCCCGCGGGATAGGCGGCATGGAACGCGGACATGATCGGCCGCCGGTAAAGGCGCTCCACCTGCACGCCGTGAGCGTTGATGGCGGTGTCCGAGGCCCCGCGGCACAGCCCGAGCACCGCCCCGGCGGCCATCGCCGCCACGAGCCCGTGCAGGTACGCCAAGGGGATGATCGACAGCGGGTGCAGCACCAGCGCCAGCGAGACCACCCGGCGCGGGCCGTAGCGGTCGATCACCGGGCCGATCACGAACGCCCCCAACGCTGCGCCGACGCCGATCGCCAGGGCGATGAGCCCGAACTGGGAGTCGCCGCTCTCACCGTCGAATCCGAGGTGCGAACGCAACGGTGACGTACCGGTGGACCAGGTGAACATCAGGGCGCCGAGCTGGAAGAAGCCGGCGAACGTGGCGAACCGGGCCATGCGCAAGCGCGTGGGACGCCACGGGTGTTTTTCGTGCGGTGGACTGTTGACCATCAGGGCCTCCTCGCTGGCACGACGTGCGACGGGCCGGTCAAGCGGGCCGACGCAGCGTTCGCTGTTCGGCGAGAAGTCAAGAGTTCGTTCGCCCGGACCACCAGACACACAATGAGCACTGCACCCGGAGATTTCTGCACGCTTGGCGCAATCGTCGCACCTTGTGCTCCCGCCGAACACAACAGACGTCAGTTCTTGGCGTGCGAGCTGCCATTCTCGACAGTTTCTTGCTCGTCGCGGAATTGCTCCCATGAACTCACAGCCACAGCGCGTCACCGGCGGGACCAAAGGCCGCCTCCGACCCTCGTCTCGTCGGTCGGGCGTAGCTGACGAGTGCGCACACCACGTGCAACAGCCGTCGGTTTTGTTGCACGGCTTGTGCCTGGTGCGCCATTGCCCGCCTGCCAAGACTGCATGGACAGATTCCCGTGCAACCCGTCCCGGCAAAGGAGTGGCGCTTGTCCGCATCGACCGCAAAGGCCCGGGTGCTGTACCTCTACGGCGGCTGGCCCGGGCACAAGCCGTACGAGATCGCCGAGAAATGGGCACTACCGCTGTTCCACGGCCTCGGGTTCGCCGTCGAAGAAGCCAATGACGTCTTCTGCCTGGATGCCGATCTCAGCGGTTACGACCTGATCGCGTTGAACTGGAACAACGCGCTGGTCACCGAAGGGCTGACCGCCGCGCAGGAATCCGCGCTGCTCACCGCGGTGGAGTCCGGGACCGGCATCGCCGCGTGGCACGGCGCCGCGGCCGCCTTCCGCACCAGCCTGAAGTACCACTGGCTGCTCGGCGGCAGCTTTCTGGACCACCCGGCCGGTGAAGGCGTCAAGTACCCGTACTCGGTGTCCATCGTCGACCGCGACCATCCGGTCACCGCGGGCGTGGAGGACTTCCGAGTCGCGTCCGAGCAGTACTACATGTCGGTCGACCCGAACAACCATGTACTCGCCGAAACCACGTTCACCGGTGATCAGCTGCCCTGGCTCGACGGACGCACGATCCCGCAGGCGTGGACCCGGACCTGGGGCAAAGGCCGGATCTTCTACAGCGCCATCGGCCACGACCTCGACGACCTGCAGAACCCCCATGTCACCCGGCTGTGCGCCCAGGGTTTCGCCTGGGCGGCGCGCCGCAGCTGACCCCTTCGACCGCGAACGGAGAACACCATGCCCGTCCTCACCGGTGGACAGATCGTCGCCCGGACCCTGCGCAACTACGGTGTCGGTTACGTGGCAGGAATCCCCGGCCACGGCATCTGGTCGGTGACCGACGCGTTCCTCGACGAGGAATCGAAGATCCCGTTCATCCAGACCTTCCACGAACAGAGCGCGGTGCACCTGGCCGACGGCTACTACCGCGCCACCGGCCGCCCGATCGCCGCGGTCGCCTCCATCGGTGCCGGAGCGAGCAACACGGTGATCGGTATGGCCACCGCGTTCACCGACTCGACCAGCGTCCTGGTCATCACCGGCGGGCCTGCCTCCCACATGCGCGGGCACGGGCTGCTGCAGGAGCTGGAGCGCTACACCGCCAACGACTTCCCCAAGGTCGCCGAGGCGGTCAGCAAGCGGCACTGGGTGGTCAGCCGGGTGGAAGAACTGCCGTTCGTGCTGCACCGGTGCTTCAACGCCATGCTCACCGGCCGCCCCGGTCCGGTGCACCTGGAGATTCCGATGGACGTCCAAGCCGAAGCGGCGGACGTGCAGCTGCACGACCTCCAGCGGCGGGTGCCGGTCGGGCGGCAGCACCCGGACCCGGATGCCGTCGAACGGGCGGTGGAGGTGCTGCGCGGAGCCCGGCGCCCGGTGCTGGTGGTCGGTGGCGGCACCATCACCTCCGACGCGT
Source organism: Thermocrispum sp. (assembly GCF_002919275.1). Lineage (NCBI taxonomy): Bacteria > Bacillati > Actinomycetota > Actinomycetes > Pseudonocardiales > Pseudonocardiaceae > Thermocrispum > Thermocrispum sp. The sequence goes on from NZ_PKFA01000065.1 coordinate 78,540, forward strand.
GCGATCAGGTGCTCGCGCTCGCCGAACGCTGGCGCATCCCCGTCGTGACCACCTGGAACGGGAAGAGCGCGTTCCCGGAGGATCACCCGCTGTTCGCCGGGAGCGTGGGCCAGACCGGCACCATCCCCGGCAACGCCGTCGCCAGCTCGGCGGACGTGGTGGTCGCAGTGGGCTGTCGGTTCACCGACTGGTCGGCGTCGAGCTATGCCAAGGGCATCAGCTTCGCCATCCCCCCGGCCAAGCTCATCCACATCGACATCGACCCCCACGAGATCGGCAAGAACTACCCCGCCGAAGTCGGGATCGTCGCCGACGCCCAGCGCGCGGTGGCGGCCGTCCTGGATGCGCTGCCCACCACCGCACCGGCCCGCGACGAGTACCTCGCGGAACTGCGCGCCCGCAAGCAGGAATGGGAGCACAAGCTCGCCGAGCGCCGCGACAGCAACCGATTTCCGTTCACGTCGCAGCGGCCGCTGGGCGCATTGCGTTCGGTGCTGCCGCGCGACGCCATCGTCGTCGTCGGTTCCGGTAACACGCAGGGGGCGGTCAAGCAGACCTTCCCGGTGTACCTGCCGCGGACACACATGACCTCGGGCGGGTTCTCGTCGATGGGCTGGGCGGTCCCGGCCGCGATCGGCGCCAAGCTCGGCTCGCCCGACCGCACCGTGGTCTGTGTGCTGGGCGACGGCGACTTCCTGATGACGGCACAGGAAATCGCGCTGAGCGTGACGGCGAACGCACCGGTCGTCTTCGTGGTGCAGAACAACGCGGGCTACATGTCCATCCGCGGCGGCCAGCGCAAGCTGACCTCGCGCCACATCGGCACCGAGTTCTCCCGGCCGGACGGCTCTCCGTACAGCCCCGACTATGCCGCCCTGGCCGCGTCGTTCGGGCTCGAGTCGTGGAAAGTCACCGACGCCGACTCGCTCGACCCCACGCTGCGCAAAGCCGTCGACTCCGGCGCTCCCGCGCTCGTCGAGGTGCCCACGGACCGCGATGCCGCCGGTCCATGGGTTCCGGGGTGGTGGGACTTCCCGGTACCCGAATACGTCACCGACGAACGGCAGCACGAATACCACCGCACCCGCGCCACCGAGCAGCACCTATGACGGCCGGCGTCGCTTCAGCCGCACGACGAATTTCTCCAGCACTGCCCGAGGGAGTCGGACGTGACCAACAGCATCCACGAGCAATTCGATTACCTGGTGCTCGGCGCGGGCTCGGCCGGCTGCGCGCTGGCGGCGCGACTGTCGGAGGATCCCGACACCACGGTCGCGCTCGTCGAGGCGGGACCAGCCGCCCACGGGCGCCTGTTCGAGATCCCCGCGCTGTTCTCGCAGCAGCTGAAGTCGTCCTACGACTGGGATTTCGAAACCGAGCCCGAACACCGACTCGACCACCGCCGGATCTACCTGCCGCGCGGCCGCGCCATCGGCGGCACGAGCTCGATGAACACCATGCTCTACGTCCGAGGACATCGGCACGACTACGACACCTGGGCCGAGCTGGGCAACAAGGGCTGGGAATACGCCGAGGTGCTGCCGTTCTTCATCAAGTCGGAGGACAACCAGCGCGGTGCCGACGAGTTCCACGGCGTCGGTGGGCCACTGACGGTCAGTGACCCGGTCTTCGTGCATCCACTGCTGAGCAGTTGGGTGGAGGCCGCGGTGGACGCGGGCCATCCGCTGAATTCGGATTTCAACGGCCCCGAGCAGGACGGGGTCGGCTATTACCAGGTCACCCAGCGCGGCGGTCTGCGATGCAGCAGCGCCGTCGCGTTCCTCGAGCCCGCCCTCGACCGACCGAATCTCACGGTGCTGCCGTGCACCCAGGCACTGCGACTGCGCTTCGAGCGCGCCCGTGCCGTCGGTGTCGAGGTCGACCACCTGGGCCGGCGTCGGTTCATCCGGGCGAACCGGGAGGTCGTGCTGTCGCTCGGGGCGTACAACTCGCCGCACCTGCTGCTGCAGTCCGGCGTCGGCCCGGCCGACGAACTGCTGGCCAGTGGGATCACGCCCGTGCTCGATCTGCCCGACGTCGGTCGCAATCTGCAGGATCACGTGGGTTGCTTCCTGAGCTTCTTCAGCAACACGCCGCCGGTCCTCGGCCCCGACACGTCCACAGAGGAGCGACGGCTTCGCGATGAGGGAACCGGGCCGATGTCCTGGACCGAGGTCGGCGGCTTCCTCCGGTCGGCCGACGACCTTCCCGCCCCGGACATCCAGGTGCACGCCGCGCTGGGCATCGTCCGTGATCAAGGCCTGGCCGCTCCACTGGAGCCGGGCGTGTCGTTCGGCCCGTACGTTGCGCGCCCGATTAGTCGTGGCTCGGTACGACTACGCCACGCGCACCCTTACGCGAAGCCGCGGATCGTGCACAACTACCTCGCCGACCCGGACGACCGGGCGCGGCTGCGCGAGGGCGTGCGGCTGTGCATGGAGATCGCCCGCCAGCGCCGGTTCACCGCAATGATCGACGGTGACCTGGCCAGCGCGGCCGAAGCAGGCCTGGCTCCCCGATCGGACCGCGACCAGGACATCGACGACTTCATCCGCACGCAAGCGTTCTCGTTCTACCACCCGGCAGGCACCTGCGCCATGGGCAAGGTCGTCGACCACCAGCTGCGCGTGTTCGGTCTGGACAACGTCCGGGTGGCCGACACGTCGGTCATGCCGACGCTGATCACCGGGAACACCAATGCCCCGGCGATCATGATCGGCGAACGCGCCGCGGTCTTCGTCCGACAGTCCTGAACCACCTCCCCTCCCCGTTCCGTACAGAAAGCTGCCGCTGATGTCCGCTCCGCTCGACCGCAACTACGTTCCGCCCGAGGTGAGTCCCGAGTCTCTGGTGTCTGTGCCCGACGACGGCGATATCGACACCGATGTTCTCGTCATCGGCTCCGGCATGGGCGGCGGCGCGATGGCCTGGGCACTGCGTGATTCGGGGTTCCGCGTACTGCTGGTAGAACGCGGTGGCTTCCTGCCGCGCGAGCCGGAGAACGCCCAGCCTGCCGAAATGCACATCAAAGGCCGTTACAAGAACGCGGGCCTGTGGTACGACGGCCGCACCGGGAAGCCGTTCATTCCGGGCACCTACTACTGGGTCGGCGGAAACACCCGTTTCTACGGCGCCGCACTTCCCCGCTTCCGCCGCTGCGACTTCGGCGAGGTGCAGCACGCGGAGGGCATCTCGCCGGCATGGCCGTTCGGCTACGACGAGCTCGAGCCCTACTACTGCCTGGTGGAGCGGCTGTTCGACGTGCACGGCCAAGTGGGCGAGGACCCGACCGAACCGCCTCATTCCAGCCCGTATCCGCACCCTCCGCTGGAGCACGAACCGGCGGTCGAACGGTTCGCCGGCTCGCTACGCGCCGAAGGCCTCCATCCGTTCCACATGCCCAACGCGCTCACCGTGCACACCGATCAGGACCGCAAGGCGGTGGCCACGGCGGACGGCTGCCCGGATCCCACCGGCAGGAAGGCCGACGCGGAGAACAGGCTGGTGCTGCCGGCATTACGCCGTGGGGTGAAGCTGCTCCGCCACGCCACGGTCACCCGGCTGCTGACCAGCCCGGACGGCCGCCACGTGGTCGCCGCCGAGGCCCGGCACGGCGACCGCACGATCAGGATCAACGCCCGCCGGTTCGTGCTGGCGGCGGGCGCGGTGAACTCCGCCGTTCTGCTCCTCCGCTCGGCCTGTCCAGCGCACCCGGCAGGCTTGGGCAACTCGTCCGGCCTGGTCGGCCGCAACTACATGGTGCACAACAGCACGTTCCTGGTCGGCGTCGATCCGTTCCGCGTCAACGACACGCAGTGGCAGAAGACACTGGGGCTCAACGACTTCTACGAGGCATCCGAACACACGCCGTACCCGCTGGGCAATGTGCAGATGCTCGGCAAGCTGCGCGGCCCGATGATCAAACGGGCTCGCCGATGGGTGCCGATGTGGCTGCTGGACTTCATGACCCGGCGCAGCCTGGATCTCTACCTGACCAGTGAGGACCTTCCGTCGGCTGACAACCGGGTGCGGATCGACGGCGACCGTGTCCTCATCGACTGGACACCCAACAACCTCACCGCGCACCGTGAGCTGGTCCGCCGGGTCACCATGCTGGTGCGCAAAGCCGGATACCCGCTGATCTTCAGACAGAAGATGGGCATCGAGACCAACTCGCACATGTGCGGCACCGCGGTGGCCGGTCATGATCCGGCCACAAGCGTGCTCAATGCCGAGTGTCGCAGCCACGACGTCGAGAACCTGTGGCTGGCGGACTCGTCCTTCTTCCCATCCTCGGCGGCGCTCAACCCGGCCCTGACAATCGCGGCGAACGCCGTACGAATCGCCCCGTCCGTGATCGCCGGACTTTCGACACGGCACGAGGCCCGCCGATCGGACGGCGACGGTCGTCAACGAAAGCAATCGACGGCAGGAAGGTGATGCGCAGGGTCGTCCCCGCGACATCGGCTGACTAGTGCGCCGCCCCGCAGGTGCCGCGCACGACGAGCTCGGTCGGCAGGATGATCTCCCGTCCCGGTTTCCCGTCGATGATGTCGAGCAGCAGCCGAGCTGCCAGGCGCCCCTTGTCCACGAGTGGCTGCCGCACGGTCGTCAGGCCGGCGGCCTTCGCTGCGGGGATGTCGTCGAACCCGACGACCGCCACATCGTCCGGGACCCGCAGCCCGTGCTTGTGCGCGACGTCGATCGCTGCCAGTGCCATCAGGTCCGACGCCGCAATGATCGCTTCGACGGGCTCGGCTGCGAGCAGCTGCTCGGCCGCTGCGCACGCCCGTTCGTAGTCGAAGCCGCCCGCTTCGACAACCCGCACGGATCGCCACGGCACCTTGTGCTTGCGGCACGCTGCGGCGTAACCGGCCATGCGTTCGCGCATGACGTGGTCTCGTGCTGCTTTGACGCGCGCGGCGTCGACCGTGCCGCCGCGGCCGTCCGGCACTAGCCGGTCGACCAGGATCCCTACCTGGCGATAACCGTGGGACAACAGGTGATCGGCCACTTCCCGCGCGGCTTTCCTGTCTCGGATGCCGACTCGTGGCAGTCCATCCGGGTTCGGGGTGTCGATGAAGACCAGCGGCAGCCTGCGACTCAGCACCGTGTCGATCGCCGGGTGCCCTTCCGGAATCGAGTAGACAAGGAAGCCGTCGACGGCGCCCCTGACGAGCACACCGGCACCTTCGGCAACCCGTGCGGATTCCAACGGACATGGCAGCAACGTCAACGCGACTTCCGCCAGCTCCCCCACTTCGGAGATACCTTTGAGCAGCTCGGTCGTCGCCGGATCGTCGAACGCGTACGGCAGCGAATCGGTGATCATCAGGCCGAGCGCGCCGACCTGCCCGGTACGCAAACTCCGTCCCGCCGGGTTCGGCCCCGCGTAGCCGAGCTTCTCGGCCACTGCGAGGATGTGCGCGCGTCGGGCCTCCGAGAGTTTGTGCGGCCGGTTGTACGCGTACGACACCGCGGCCTGCGACACCCCCGCCGCTTTCGCGACGTCATGCATCGTGGGCATCGTCGCGGCGATCCTTTCGGCTCATCGACATGCCTGCGCGGTGTCCGGCTGGCCTCCGCCTGGACGATTTCGGTGCACGCGTGGTCGTGCGCTGCAGCCAGAAATCCGTCACAGCGCCATACTACCGGCGTCATTCCAGCCCCTGCTGGGCAGTTTCGAATGCCCGACCTCAGGTCGCGGACAACCATTGCGAAATCCCGCGAGCAGAATTGTCGCGATGCGCTCGAACTTCCTGGCAGCACTCGACCGTTGGACCCGAGTGCCCTACTTGACCTGCGCAGACAGCATGCTGACGGAAAGCAAGTGACATACTGAGATGAACGCACCCTGGCTGGCCGAAGCCGCACCGGCGCAACGAAACCGCCGGACGTCGATGAACCATTTGACGGACATGAACCGATGGTTCGCCGTCGCAGGCATTACCGCACCGGAGACCTAGCCACCGCCGAACCCGGTTGCGGCCGAACAGGAACGCAAAAACCCCGAACCTACGGCGGTAGGTTCGGGGCCTGATGCCTCGGGCATCTCCGCGGTCGGGCTGACAGGATTTGAACCTGCGACCCCTTGACCCCCAGTCAAGTGCGCTAACCAAGCTGCGCCACAGCCCGTCCACTGCACAGCCTAGCGCGGACCCACAACGGCCGGAGTGGCGGCCCCGGCATCGTGCGGCGAGCGCCGGACAGCGCGGCACGTTGCGCGACGATCACCGGCACGTCTCGGCTCGCCTTCGAAACCCGCCACGGTCACCCACTCGGCTAACGACGGAACTGTGCCGAGCGACACAACGTCACACAGGCAAGTCACACAGGCAAGTCACGCGGGCGCTGACCAATGGGGATCGTGGAGGTGCGGCGATGACCGGGGGCGGTGCGGAACCGGGCGAACAACTGAATCACCGGGAACGGGCGACACTGCGGGCGGTGGCCCGTGGCGGTGCCGAGATCACCCTGAGCGCGGAGCCGGACCTGTTCATCGACGGGCTCGCCTGCTGCGACCAGATCACCGTGCGCCGGCTGGCCCACCGCGGGCTGATCGCCCCGGGCAGGCCGGGCGCCGCGGGCGAACGCGTCCCCGCCGAGATCACCCCCGCGGGCCGGGCGGCGCTCGGCCCTATACCGCATTCGGGCCGCGCGGCGTGACCTCTTTGTGTCGTCGGCCACATTGCGCCAGTGTGATTTAGCTATCACGAGGTTTAATAGTGACCAACGTCCCGGCGACAGGCCGGGAAGCAGGAAGGGAGCGCGACCGTGTCTGGGCCGGTCGTCGAGTTGAACCATCGAGAGCGGGCCACCCTGCGCGCGGTGGCCCAAAACACGGCCGAACTCACCTGCAGCCGCGTACCGGACCTCTTCATCGACGGCCTGGCGTTCTGCGACCAGGCCACCGCCCGTGAACTGGTCCGTCGCGGCTTGATCGCCGCGGTGCGGAAGGGACGCGCCGGCGAGCGCGTACCCGCCGTACTGACCGAAGCGGGCAAGGCAGCGCTCAACCTCGAGTCCGTCGCCTGACTTACCCCGCTCGGCGAGACGTGCCGCTTCGTCGGGGCGTCTGGCCAGCCGGCGATGCCCCGACGAAGCCGGCAAGTTCTCACCGCCGCTTGGCTGACTTGCGCGCCTTCTTCTCACGCACCCGGATGTTGAAGCGGATCGGGCTGCCGGTGAACCCGAACTGCTCACGCAGCTTCCGTTCCAGGAAACGCCGGTAGCCCGCTTCCAGAAACCCGGTGGTGAACAGCACGACCGTGGGCGGGCGCGTGGCCGCCTGAGTGGCGAAGAGGATCTTGGTCTGTTTGCCGCCCCGGACCGGTGGCGGCGTGGCGGCGACGATGTCGGACAGCCACGCGTTCAGCTGCCCGGTCGGTATCCGCTGATCCCACGACGCCAGCGCCCTGCGCATGGCCGGGGCGAGCTTGTGCACCGCGCGCCCGGTCAACGCCGAGATGTTCACCCGCTCCGCCCACGGGATCCGGACCAGGCCACGATCCAGCTCCTTCTCCAGCTGGTACCGCCGTTCCTCGTCGACCAGGTCCCACTTGTTCAGCGCCAGCACGCAGGCACGCCCTGATTCGACCACCATGGTGAGCACCCGCAGGTCCTGCTCGGCGATCGGCTCGCTCGCGTCCAGCAGCACCACGGCCACTTCCGCCGCGTCGATCGCGGCCTTGGTGCGCAGCGACGCGTAGTACTCGGTCCCCCGGGCCGTCTTCACCCGCTTGCGCAGGCCCGCGGTGTCCACGAACCGCCACTTCTCGCCGTCCAGTTCGACGAGCGAATCCACCGGGTCGACCGTGGTACCCGCGACCTCGTGCACCACGCTGCGGTCTTCCCCGGTCAGCTTGTTGAGCAGGCTCGACTTCCCCACGTTCGGTTTGCCGACCAGAGCGACCCGGCGCGGACCGCCGGTGATCACACGCTCGGGCGGCGCATCGGGCAGTGCCGCCACCACCGCGTCCAGCAGATCACCGGAGTTGCGGCCGTGCAGCGCGCTGACCGGATACGGCTCGCCCAGCCCCAGATTCCACAGCGCCGCCACCTCCGGCAGCAGGCGCTCGTCGTCCACCTTGTTCGCCGCCAGCACCACCGGACGTTTCGACCGTCGCAGCGTCTTCGCCACCGCTTCGTCGGTCGCCGTGGCCCCCACCGTGGCGTCGACCACCAGCACGACCACGTCGGCCGTCGTCATCGCCAGCTCGGCCTGCGCGGTCACCGCCGCTTGCAGCCCCTTGGCCTTCGGCTCCCAGCCACCGGTGTCCACCAGGGTGAACCGGCGTCCCGCCCACGACGCGTCGTAGGCGACCCTGTCCCTGGTGACCCCCGGGGTGTCCTGCACGACCGCTTCCCGCCTGCCGAGGATGCGATTCACCAGCGTCGACTTGCCCACGTTCGGCCTGCCCACCACGGCGACCACCGGCTGGGCCTGCACGACCTGCTGGTCTGCCCCGTCCGAGGCCTCGCCCGCGGCGTCGGCCTCGGCGAAGTCCGATTCCGACTCCCAGGTACCGCCGTCGTCACCGAGCACGTCCGGCAGCTCGCCGACGGTGTAGGTCTCGGTCTCCTCGCTCATCGCGCCTCACTCCTGCCCGGGGCGGCACCGCCTGCCCCGGCACGCCATTCGTCCAGCTCGGCCACGGTCGCCGCGAGCCGGGTTCGCACGGTCTCGGTTCCGCTCCGCAATCCGTCCCGCCCGCGCGGGACGTCGAGCGTGAACGGTTCACCGAACAGCAGGTCCACGGTCGGCCGGAAGCGTCGCCGCCCTCCCGGCGGCCGCGCCGTCCCGCGGGCGGCCACCGGCACCACGCGTGCCCCCGAGGCGCGCACCAGCCAGGCCGCACCGTGTTCAGCCTTCTCGACATTACCGGAACCGCGCGTACCCTCGGGAAACACCGCGACCAAGCCGCCGGAGCGGAGCAGCCGGACGGCGTCCAGCAGCGGCGTGCGATCCGGCTCGCCCCGGCGCACCGGAAGCTGGCCGAGCTTGCGCAGCAGCACGCCGGTGACCCCGCCCAGGGTGTCGAACAGTTCCTGCTTGACCAGGAACACCGGGCGCCGCGGCACGAACCCGAAAATGAGCTGCGGCTCGATCAGCGACATGTGGTTGGCCACCAGCAGCACCGGCCCGCTCGGCGGCACCCGGTCCGCGTGGTGCACCCGGATGCGATACGCCGGACGGTACAGATGCCGGGCGATCACCCTGGCCACGTCGTGCAGCAGCGGGCTGGCCCCGGCCGGTAATCCGGTGTCGCTCACCGTGGCGCCCCGGTGTGCAGCAGGTCGCGCTGCGCCACCAGTTCCAGCAGCGCGGTGACCACTTGCTCGATGTCGAGCTCGCTGGTGTCCAGGTGCACCGCATCGTCGGCCGGGCGCATCGGGTTGGTCGCCCGGGTGGCGTCCAGCCGGTCTCGGCGTTCGACCGCGGCCAGCACGGACTCCTGCTCCACCCGGCGGCCCGCGGCGCTGTCCTGGGCGGCCCGCCGCGCGGCACGCACCTGCGGGTCAGCCGTCAGGAACACCTTCAGCCCGGCGTCCGGCGCCACGACGGTGCCGATGTCCCGGCCTTCCACCACCATGCCGCCCGCCGCCTTCAGCCCCTCGGCGACCAGCGCACGCTGCATGGCGACCAAGTGCTCCCGCACGGCCGGCACCGCGGCGACCGCGGACACCGCGGACGTGACCTGCTCGCCACGGATCTCCGCGCTGACGTCCTCCTCCCCCAGCTTGACGAACGGCGCGCCCGGATCGGTGCCGACGACGACCTCGGCCTGCTCGGCCACCTTGGCCACCGCATCCGCGTCGCCCACGTCCGTCCCGGAGCGCAGCACGGCGAGCGTGACGGCCCGGTACATCGCACCGGTGTCCAGGTATCCGGCGCCGAGTCGCTGCGCCAGCCGCCTGGCCACCGTGGTCTTCCCGGTGCCGGACGGGCCGTCCAACGCGACCACGCCGCGCAGCACTGCAGTCACGGCCACTCCCTCACTCCTCGGCTGAACACCCGGTCGCTCATTCTGCCTGCTGCTGAGCTTGTCACGCGGCTGGGATACGTTAGGCGCGTGAACGTAGAAGTAACCCCGCTTCCCGGCATCGGTGTGCGCAAGGACTTCGCGATCCGGGCAGGCAAACGCATCGGCGTGATCAACCATCGGGACGGCGACGTCGAGTTGATCGTGTCCCGCACCGACGACCCGGATGCGTGCATCGCCTCGGTGCCGCTGACCACCGACGAGGCGGCGACGCTCGGCAACCTGCTCGGCGCCCCGCAGCTGGTGGCACAGCTCACCGAGGAGCATCGCGACGTTCCCGGCATCATGACCAAGCAGCTGCCGATTCCGGAGGGTTCACCCTTCGACGGACGCACACTGGGGGACACCGAAATGCGAACGCGAACCAAAGTGTCGATCGTCGCCGTCATGCGCGCCGGGCAGGTCCTGCCGTCACCCGGTCCCGAGCTCACCTTCACCGCAGGTGACCTGCTGGTCTGCGTGGGCACCGCCGAGGGCCTGGCCGCCGCTGCGAAGCTGTTGCAGAAGGGCTGATCCGTGGCGAGCACCGCACTTGAGTTGATCCAGCTCGGTGCCGTCTTCTTCGGATTGGGATTGCTGGGGAGGCTGGCGCAGCGCATCGGGATGTCGCCCATCCCGCTCTACCTGGTCGGTGGCCTGTTCTTCGGGCACGGCGGCGTCGTCGAACTGCACATCGATTCGTTCGCCGAACTCGCGGCGGAGATCGGCGTCGTCCTGCTGCTGCTCATGCTCGGCCTGGAGTACACCGCGGCCGAACTGGTCACCGGCCTGAAGCGGTCGTGGGTGGCAGGCTCGATCGATCTGGTGCTCAACGCATTGCCCGGCGCCCTGGTCGCGCTCATGCTGGGCTGGGGCCCGGTCGGCGCGCTGGTCATGGCGGGCGTCACCTACATCTCCTCGTCGGGCATCATCGCCAAGATCCTCAGCGACCTGGGCCGCATGGGTAACCGGGAAACACCGGTGGTGCTGGCCATCCTGGTGCTCGAGGACCTGGTCATGGCCCTGTACCTGCCGATCCTCACCGCCGTGCTCGGCGGCGTCAGCCTGATCGCCGGGCTGACCACCGTCGGCATTTCGCTGCTGGTGGTCTCCGCGGTGCTGCTGGTGGCGGTGAAGTTCGGCCGCGTCGTCTCGGCCGTGCTCTACTCCGAGGACCGCGAGATCTTCCTGCTCAAGCTGCTGGGGTCGGCGCTGCTGGTCGCCGGTATCGCGGCCGCGCTGCAGGTGTCCGCCGCGGTCGGCGCCTTCCTGCTGGGCATCGCGATCGCAGGCCCGGCCGCGCACAGCGCCACGCGCATCCTCGAGCCGCTGCGCGACCTGTTCGCGGCGCTCTTCTTCGTCGCGTTCGGGCTGAACACCGACCCGGCCGACATCCCGCCGGTGCTGGTCTACGGGCTCATCCTGGCGGTGGTGACCACGGGCACCAAGGTGGCGACCGGGTGGTTCGCCAGCGCCAGGAGCGGCATCGGACGCAAAGGCCGGATCCGTGCCGGGGCCGCACTCGTCGCTCGTGGTGAGTTCTCCATCGTCATCGCGGGCCTGGCGGTCTCCTCCGGCGCGGCGCCTCCGCAGCTGGCCGCGCTGGCCACGACCTACGTGCTGTTGATGGCGATCCTGGGACCGATCGTGGCGCGGGTCGCCGAGCCGGTGGCGGACCGGGTGACGCGGGTGAAGACCGCCCCGTCGGCGGCATAGCGCACCGCCTGCCGCACCGCCCGGTTCCGGACGCAGTCGCCCGGTTACGCACGCAGTCCGACGCGCCGTTCGGCGGGCGGGCCGTCACTGCTCCAGCACGGTGTGCAGGGAGGAGATCTCCTGCGGAGTCAGCTCGCGCATCGTGCCCGGCTTGAGGTCACCGAGCCGGATGTCGGCGATGGCGGTGCGCACCAGCCTGCGCACCGGGTGCCCGACCGCGGCGAACATCCGGCGGACGATCCGGTTGCGGCCCTCGTGCAGCACGACCTCCACGAGGGTCCGCCCGGGCAGCTTCTGGATCTCCTTGTAGCCGTCGACGGCGACCGGGCCGTCGTCCAGCTCGATCCCGGCGCGCAACCTCTTGCCGAGGCTGCGCGGCACCGCGCCGTCGACCTCCGCCAGGTAGGTCTTGAGCACGTGGAACGACGGGTGCATCAGCCGGTGCGCCAGCTCGCCGTCGTTGGTCAGCAGCAGCAGGCCCTCGGTGTCGGCGTCCAGCCTGCCGACATGGAACAGCCGCTCGGGCCGGTCCCGCACGAAGTCACCGACGCACTTCCTGCCGCGCTGGTCCCGCATGGTGGTGTGCACGCCCACCGGCTTGTTCAACGCCAGGTAGACCATGCCCGAGCGCACTTCGATGCGCCGCCCGTCGACCTTGATCACCGCCCGTTCCGGATCTACACGGCGGCCTTGCTCGCGCACGACCTCGCCGTCCACGCTGACCCGGCCCTGCGCGATGAGTTCCTCGGCTCCCCGGCGGGAAGCGACTCCGGCGCGTGCGAGCACCTTCTGCAAGCGGACACCCTCGACGTTCTGCTTGTCGGACATGCTCGCTCTCAGTGACCTCTGCGCTTCGGTGACTCGACGTCCCCGGCTCGGCACCCCCGCGCGCGGCGACGGCTCGAGCCAGGACTTGCTGGGACCGTCTCCGACGTTACAGCCGGTCCAGATCGTCGATGGAATCGACCTCGGGCAGCAGTGGCGCGATCGGCGGCAGGTCGTCGAGCGAACTCAACCCGAGGCGTTCCAGGAACAGCTCCGTGGTCTCGTACAGCGTCCCACCGGTCTCCGGGTCGGTGCCTGCTTCCGCGATCAGGCCGCGGGCGAGCAGCGTCCGGATCACCCCGTCGACGTTCACGCCGCGCACCGCAGCGACCCGTGCCCTGGTCACCGGCTGCCGGTAGGCGATGACGGCCAGCGTCTCCAAAGCCGCCCGGGTGAGTTTCGACCGCTGCCCGTCCAGCAGCAGCTTCTCCACGTACGGCGCGTAGATGTCCCGGGTGTACATGCGCCAGCCCTCGCCGACCCGGCGGAGATCGATGCCGCTGCGGCGGTCCTGCAGGTCGTTGGCCATGGTGCGCAGCGCTTCGGTCACCCGGTCCACCGGCTGCTCCACCGCGGCCGCGAGTGTCTGCTCGCTGACCGGTGCGTCCACCACCAGCAGCAGGGCCTCCAGGGCGGCCATCAACGCCTCGTCGGAGCTGAGGTCCGGCAGCGCGTCCTTGTTCGCCATCGCCACCGGATCGGGCTGTTCGCCGCCGGTACGTGCGGACTCGGAATCCGTCTCGGCCTGCTCACCCCGGGGGTCCTGCACTGCCGCAACTTCGACCTGGCCGTCGGCCGCCTCCGACGTGCTCCCCGCCCGCGGCTCCGTGCCCGCAGCGCTCCCGACAGGCTCCGCCTGCCGCGTGGAGTGCTCCCGAGCCTCCTGGCCGGCCACCGCCGCCGGCCCGGACCATCCCTGCCGGACGTCCGCGCCGGACTCGTACGGCCCGCCGGCCGCGGTCCCGCTCACCCGTAGTCCTCCTCTTCGGTACTGGCCAGATCCGCTTCGGACGCCGCCTTGGCCTCGTCCACCGTGCCGCCGGTCCACCGCACCCGCAACTCACCGAGCGGCTCGGGCTGGTCGAACTGCACCACCGTCTCCCGGTACAGCTCCAGCAGGGCCAGAAACCGCCCGACCACCAGCATGGTGTTCTCGCAGTCGGCGATCAGCTCGGCGAACGTGGCTTCCTTCCGCTCGGCCAGCCGCACCCGCAGCACCGCCGCCTGCTCCCGCACCGACACCCTCGTGGTGTGCAGGTGGTCCAGCGACACCGTGGGCGGCGGCTTCGGCCGGAAGACCGCGGCGGCGATCTCCGCGAACGCCTTGGCGTCCACCCCGAGCATCACCTCGGGCAGCAGGTCGTTGTACCGCTCCTCCAGCGACACCGACCGCGGATAGCGCCGCAACGCCCCCGCCTCCAGCTCGGCGAAGAGTGCGGCGACCTGCTTGTACGCCCGATACTGCAGTACCCGGGCGAACAACAGGTCACGGGCCTCCAGCAGGGCCAGGTCCTCCTCGTCCTCCACCTCGCCGGACGGCAGCAGGCGGGCGGCTTTGAGGTCCAGCAGCGTCGCGGCGACGACCAGGAACTGGGTGGTCTCGTCCAGGTCCCAGGCCGGCCCGAGCTGGCGGATGTGCGCGATGAAGTCGTCGGTCACCTGGCTCAGCGCGACCTCGGTGACGTCCAGTTCGTGCTGCGAGATCAGCTGCAGCAGCAGGTCGAACGGCCCCTCGAAGTTGTCGAGGCGCACCCGGAACCTCGGCCGCCCCTCCGGCTGGTCGCCGGGCCGGTCCGCGGTGTCCGACGCCGGGCCGGAGGTGTCGTCGGCGGCCACGATCACGCCACCGTCTCCTTGGTGCCGCCTTCCTCGGCCCGGCGGGCCGCCTCGGCCTCCTCCTCGCCGTCACTGCGCAGCCTGCGCACCAGCACCGAGTCGCGCCCGGCCACCTCGAGGTCGGCCAGCATCACCGCGACCGCCTCGCGCACCAGACGTCCGCGGTCGACCCGCAGGTCGTGCTCGGCACGCAAGGTCAGCCGGGCCTGCTCGAGCGCGAGCAGTTCCTGCTGCGACAGGTACACCGTGATCTTGGTGTCGTGCTTGACCCGGGGTGACCCTCGCCGCGGCACACGTGGCTTGGACCCGCTGCTGCCGTCGGTGCCGGCGATGTCGGTCGTTTTGCGGAAGAAGAGCTCGGACGCTCCGGGCAGCCGTGCCCGACGACTCACCGCGCGATCACCTCGCGAGCCAGCTGCCGGTACGCCTCCGCCCCCGCGGACTTCGGCGCCCAGCTGGTGATCGGTTCGCCTGCCACGGTCGTCTCCGGGAAGCGGACGGTGCGGTTGATCACCGTGTCGAAGACCTTGTCGCCGAACGCCTCGACCACGCGCGCCATCACTTCCTTGGAGTGCAGCGTGCGCGGGTCGAACATGGTGGCCAGAATCCCGGTGATCTCCAGCTGCGGGTTCAGCCGCTCACGCACCTTCTCGATGGTGTCCATCAGCAGCGCGACCCCGCGCAGGCTGAAGAACTCGCACTCCAGCGGGATGATGATGCCGTGCGCCGCGGTCAGCGCGTTCACCGTCAGCAACCCCAGCGACGGCTGGCAGTCGATGAGGATGTAGTCGTAGTCGGCGAGCACCGGCTTGAGCACCCGCAGCAGGCTGTGCTCCCTGCCCACCTCGGCGACCAGCTGCACCTCGGCCGCCGACAGGTCGATGTTGCTGGGCAGCAGGTCGCAGTTCTCCACGCCGGTCGGCCGCAGCACGTCGCGAACGTCGCAGGAGTCCTCCATGATCGCGTTGTAGATGGTCCGCTCGAGCTCGTGCGGCTGCACACCCAAGCCGACCGACAGTGCACCCTGCGGGTCGAAGTCGACCAGCAGCACCTTGCGCCCGTACTCGGCCAGTGATGCGCCGAGGTTGATCGTCGAGGTCGTCTTGCCGACGCCGCCCTTCTGGTTGCACATCGCCAGCACGCGTGCCGGCCCGTGTTCCTTCACCGGTGGCGGGACCGGGATCTCCCGCACCGGACGCCCGGTTGGGCCCACGCGTGACTCCGTTCCGTTCGTGTTCGTGTCGACGTCGTCGATCTCGTCGGCGCCTGGACTCTTGGTCGCCGGAATCGTCAGTGGCTCGAATGTCGACATAGCGAGAAGACTCCTTGGCGAGGCTGCTGTCGGAAGACTAAGCACCCGGCACGGCAGCCGACAAAGCGGCTCGCCGGAGTCGGCCACGATTCCTCGCCGAATCCCCGCGCTTTCCGTCCCGTTCACCGGAAGCGGCGGCGTATCACCAGCACGGCCGAATCAACCTGGGGCGGCGGACGGAACGCCTTCCGCGGCACCGTCCTGCCGATCTCCGTCCGCCAACGCGGCGGGACACGCGCCGGATCGGAGAACCGGCGTGCCGCCGCGCGTTGCAGCACCAGATCCGCGGCGACCATGCCCGACGGAGTCTTGAGCAGTTTGCGCACCAGGTCGCTGGTGATCGAATACGGCGGGTTCGCCACGACACGGAACGGCCGGCGCGGCAGCACCAGCTCACGGGCGTCGATCCGCAGCACGGTCACCGGCTGGCCGGCGAAGCGCTCCTGGAGTACGTCGGCCCGCCCAGGATGGGGTTCGATCGCCAGCACGCGGGCCCCGGCAGCGACCAGGTGCCTGGTCAGGGCACCGGTACCAGCCCCGATGTCCAGCACGTACTGCCCGGGGCGCACGTTCGCGTCAGCGACGACCTTCGCTGCCCATTCGTCGACAAGCGGATGCCAGCCCCACGCCCGGCGCGATCGCCGAGCGCCGGACACGGCGCACCATCACCAAGTACGGCATGGCCCAGACGTTATTGATCACCGCCGCCGGAGTCCAATGATTTTTCCGGCGGTGCTGAGCCGCAGTGGACAGGTGCGGCCGATCCGGCTGTCGTCGGCAGCAGACAGTCGCCGGGGCGGCGTTCGGATCACGGGCCGGCATTCGGCTCACGGGGGGCCGGGTCATTCGTCGGCGGCGTAGCGGACCCCTACCTGCGCGCGGGCGTCGTCCATCAGCCGCATGATCGCCAGCGTGTCGTCCAGCGGCACCAGCGGGCTTTCCGTCAGCCCCTGCCGCAGGCAGCGCTCGACCTCGGCGATCTCCGGCCCGTAGCCGTTGCCGACGATCGGCTGCAGGATCTCCTCGCTGGTGATGGTCCGGCCCTCGGCCTGTTCGAGGATCAGCCGCTCGGGACGGTAGAACGGGCGCTCGAGGGTCACCGAGCCCTTGGTGCCGACCACCACGCCACGCTGCGGTGTCGCCGCGACGGTGGTGCAGGAGACGTGGGCGAACCGGTCGTCGTCGTACTCCCACTGCATCGCCATCGTCTGATCCGCACCGGTCGGGGACAACGTCCCGGTCGCCCGGACCCGGGCGGGCTCGCCGAGGAAGATCCAGGCGAACGTCACCGCGTAGACGCCCAGGTCCAGCAGGGCGCCGCCGCCGAGGTGCAGGTCGTATAGCCGGTGTGCCGGGTCAAACGGGAACAGCAGGCCGTTGTCCACCGTGACGCTGCGCAACTCGCCGATGCGGCCGTCGGCCACCAGCTGCACCGCGGTGCGGACCAGGCCGTTGGTGCGCATCCACATGGCTTCCATGCAGAACAAGCCCCGGCTGCGGGCCGCATCGATCACCTCGGCGGCCTGCCGGGCGTTGAGCGTGAAGGCCTTCTCCACCAGCGCCGGTTTGCCGGCGGCGAAGGTCTGCAGCGCCTGCTCGTAGTGCTGGCCGTGGGTCGTGGCGATGTAGACGACGTCGACGTCGTCGTCCGCCAGCAGATCGGCGTACGAACCGTATGAGCGGCTCGCGCCGTATGCGGCGGCGAAGTCACGCGCCCGGTCGGCGTCTCGCGCGGCAACCGCCACCAGCTCGTTGCCCTTGGTCACACGCAGATCCGTGGCGAACTTCCCGGCCATGCGGCCTGCACCGAGAATCCCCCAGCGGACCGGGCGGTCAGGATCGATTGCACTCACCTGTCGAACTATGCCGCACTATGCCCTGGCGCGCGGGTGAGCCGTGGCATACACCTCGCGCAGCGTGTTGACCGTCACTAGCGTGTAGACCTGCGTGGTGGTGACCGACGCGTGACCGAGCAGTTCCTGGACCACCCGCACGTCCGCGCCTCCTTCGAGCAGATGAGTGGCGAACGAATGCCGCAGCGTGTGCGGGGAGACGCCGCCAGTGATGCCCGCTCGTTCGGCGGCGACCTTGAGCACGTGCCACGCCCCCTGCCGGGACAGGCGGCCACCGCGGGCGTTGAGGAACAGAGCCGGGGTTGCCGACGCGCGTTTCGTCCGGGCGATCAGCGCCGGGCGGGCCCGCACCAGGTACGCGTCGATCGCCGCCAGAGCGGGCCTGCCGACGGGCACCAGACGCTGTCTGCCGCCCTTGCCGTCGAGCAGCACCGTCCGCTGTTCGATGTCGACGTCGTCGACATCGAGCCCGACGGCCTCGGAGATCCGCGCCCCCGTGGAGTACAGCAGCTCCAGCAGCGCACGATCGCGCAGCGCCAGCGCGTCGCCGTCGCCCGGGACCTCCAGCAACCGCAGCACGTCGTCCACCGGCAACGCCTTGGGCAGCCGTCGTGGTGGTGCGGGCGGCTTCACCTCCCGCGCCACGTCACGCGGCACCAGGCCTTCCCGAACCGCGAACCGGTGCAGGCCACGGACGGCCACCAACGCCCGCCCCGCCGACGAAGCCGCGAGCGGGGGAAAATCTTCCGTGCCTTCCCGCAAGGCGACCAGGAACGCGGTGATGTCCTCGGCGTCGACCTCGGCAAGATCGGTCCGGCCGCGCGCCTGCAGATGAGCGTGGTACCGGCGCAGATCCCTGGCGTAGCTGTCCACCGTGTTGCGGGCCATCCCGCGTTCCACCACCAGGTGATCCACGAACGCCCGGATGACCCGGTCCGGCCGGGTGCCGCTCATGGCCTTGCACGATAGCCGGACGGCCGGACGATCCCGGGCAGGCACGCCCCGGGCGCCTGGGCGAACGCGGGTCGATCGGTCAGCGGCGCTTGCGTGCGGCCAGCGCCTGCGGCTTGTCCGGCCACGGGGCATCCGCCGGCCGGGCAGGCACGCCGTGGTTGAGCACCGCGTCGGCGGCCAGCACACCGCTGACCGTGGCGCCGTTGATCAGCTCACCGGACAGGCAACGCCGGACGGCTTCCCGCAGCGGCATCCGATGCAGCACGATGTCGCGCTCTTCGTCGTCGTCCTCCAGCACCTTGCGGCCGACCTCGGTGAGGTCGCGCGCCAGGTAGACCCGGACCACCTCGTCGGTGAACCCGGCCGAGGCCGCCACGTCGACCAGGGTGTCCCACCGGCCTGCCACCAGCCCCGCTTCCTCCTCCAGCTCGCGTTGCGCGGTCCGCAGCGGGTCCTCCCCCGCCACGTCCAGCAGGCCGGCGGGCAGCTCGAGCAGGCGGCGCCCGATCGGATGCCGGTATTGGTGCACCAGCGTCACGTTCTGCTCGTCGTCGACCGCGGCGATGGCCACGGCGCCGAGATGCTCGACCACCTCCCGGCGGGCCGTCCCGCCGCCGGGCATGGCCACCTCGTCGATGCGCAGCGCGACCACCCGGCCGATGTGCACGTCGGTGCTGGACACCACGGTGAACTCGTGCTCCCCGGGTCGCGGGGAGCCACGTCCGGCCGGCCGGGTCTCGGTCACGGCAGCGGCAGCCGTTCCGCGGCCTGGTACTTCACGGCCGCCTCGATGAACGCGTCGAACAACGGGTGCGGCCGGGTCGGCCTGCTCTTGAACTCCGGGTGCGCCTGGGTGCCCACGAAGAACGGGTGCACGTCCGGCGGCAGCTCGACGAACTCCACCAGCTTGCCGTCCGGCGACGTACCGGAGATGACCAGCCCGGCGTCGGTCAGCCGCTTGCGGTAGGCGTTGTTGACCTCGTACCGGTGCCGATGCCGCTCGGACACCTCGGTGGTGCCGTAGGCCTTGGCGACCAGGGTGCCGTCCACCAGCTTCGCCGGGTAGGCGCCCAGCCGCATGGTGCCGCCCATGTCCTTGGCGCCGGAGACGACGTCGACCTGCTCGGCCATGGTCGAGATCACCGGGTGCTTGGTGTCCGGCTCGAACTCGGTCGACCCGGCGTCGGGGATGCCGGCCAGCGAGCGGGCCACCTCGATGACCATGCACTGCAGGCCCAGGCACAACCCGAGCACCGGGATCTTGCGTTCCCTGGCGAACCGGATGGCCTCGATCTTGCCCTCGATGCCGCGGATGCCGAACCCGCCGGGCACGACGATGCCGTGCACGTCGGACAGCACTGCGGCCGCTCCGCCCGGCGTGGACAGGTCGTCGGAGGCCACCCACCGGATGTCGACCTTCGCGCGGTGGGCGAACCCGCCGGCACGCAGCGCCTCGGTCACCGACAGGTAGGCGTCCGGCAGGTCGATGTACTTGCCGACCAGGGCGATCTTGACGGTCTCCTTCGGGTGGTGCACCCGGTCGAGCAGGTCGCCCCACACCGTCCAGTCGACGTCCCGGAACGGCAGGTCCAGCTTGCGCACCACGTAGGCGTCCAGCGCCTCGGAATGCAGCACCTTCGGGATGTCGTAGATGGACGGCGCGTCCGGGCAGGCGATGACCGCGTCGGCGTCCACGTCGCACATCAAGCCGATCTTGCGCTTCAGCTCCGGGCCGATCTGCCGGTCGGCCCGGCACACCAGCGCGTCCGGCTGGATACCGATGTTGCGCAGCGCGGCCACCGAGTGCTGGGTCGGCTTGGTCTTGAGCTCACCGGACGGAGCCAGGTACGGCACCAGCGACACGTGCAGGAAGAAGCAGTTCTCCCGGCCGATCTCGTGGCGCACCTGACGGCAAGCCTCCAGGAACGGCAGCGACTCGATGTCGCCGACGGTGCCGCCGACCTCGGTGATCACCACGTGGGTGTCCTCGTCGGCCATGCCGAGGATGCGCGACTTGATCTCGTCGGTGATGTGCGGGATCACCTGCACGGTGTCACCCAGGTACTCCCCGCGCCGCTCCTTGGCGATCACCGCCGAGTACACCTGGCCGGTGGTGACGTTGGCGTTGGCGGTCAGATCGCGGTCCAGGAACCGCTCGTAGTGACCGATGTCCAGATCGGTCTCCGCGCCGTCCTCGGTGATGAACACCTCGCCGTGCTGGAAGGGGTTCATCGTGCCCGGGTCGACGTTGAGGTACGGGTCGAGCTTCTGCATGGTCACCCGCAACCCGCGTGCGGTGAGCAGTTGCCCGAGACTGGAGGCCGTCAGGCCCTTGCCGAGAGAGGAGGCGACACCGCCGGTGACGAACACGTGCTTGACTGCGGCGGCCTTGCCTGGCTGAAGTCCCACGGGCCTCTACGCTAACACGCATCCGCCCGACCGGCGGGCGACACCCGCGACACCCGCATCGTCATCGGAGGTCTTCCGCGCATGCGCAGCCCCGACTGGGCCGTTCCCACTGTGACACCGTCGGATCCGCCCCTGCACGCCACCGTGCGCGTCCCGGGGTCGAAGTCGATCACCAACCGGGCGTATCTGCTGGCAGCGCTCACCGACAGCGGGACGCGGGTGCGTCATCCGCTGGATTCCCGGGACGCCCGGCTGATGCTGGGCGCACTGTCGGCGCTCGGCGCGCGCTCGGAACCGGTCGACGACGGTGTGCTGGTGCACCCGAGGGGTGATGCCGAGCCGCAGGTGACCGTCCAGCTGGGCAATGCGGGCACGGTCGCGCGTTTCGTGCCGCCGGTGGCCGCACTCGGCACGCAGGAAGTGCGCTTCGACGGCGACCAGGCCCTGTACCGGCGTCCCATCGCTCCCCTGCTGGCGGCGTTGCGCGAACTGGGCGCCAGCGTCGACGGTGACGGGCTGCCGTTCACCGTGCGTGGTGGCGGCGGCCTGCGCGGCGGGTACGTCGAGCTCGACTCGTCGGCCTCGAGCCAGTTCCTGTCCGCGCTCCTGCTCAGCGGGGCGGCGTTCGACGAGGGCGTGACGGTCCAGCTGGTCGGCGGCACTCCGCCCAGCGAGCCGCACATCGCCATGACGCTCGACCTGCTGCGGACCTTCGGCGCGCGGCCGGAGCGCGACGGCGTGCGCTTCCACGTGCCGCCAGGTCCGCTGAACTGCCCGGAGTACACCGTCGAACCGGACCTGTCCACGGCGGCGCCGTTCCTCGCCGCCGCCATGCTCACCGGCGGCACCGTGCGGATCCCCGACTGGCCGGCCACCACCACCCAGCCCGGCGACTACCTGCGGCACCTGCTGAGCGACCTCGGCGCCACCGTGACCCTCGACGTGGACGGGCTGACCATCACCGGCCCGGACGGCTTCGGCGGCGCCGACCTCGACCTGCACGAGGTCGGCGAACTCACGCCCGTGCTGGCCGCGTTGCTGTGCTTCGCCGACAGCCCGTCGACCATCTCCGGCGTAGCGCACCTGCGTGGCCACGAGACCGACCGGCTCGCGGCGCTGGCCACCGAGCTGAGCGGGCTCGGAGCGTCGGTCGACGAAACCGAGGACGGCCTGCGCATCACACCGGGCAAGCTGCACGGCGGCCGCTTCCACACCTACGAGGATCACCGGCTGGTGATGGCTGCGGCGGTCGTCGGGCTGCGGGTGCCGGGCGTGCAGGTGGAAAACCCCGCAACGGTCGGCAAGACGTTCCCCGGATTCGTCGAGACGTGGAGCGCGATGATCGCGACCGGGCTCTCGTGAGGTCCCGGCGCGACGCGCGTCCGCCATTGCGGTGTCCGCCCGGGCGTTGGCCCCCGGCGACACGACGATCGTGTTCTCACCCTTCCGATCCGCCGCGATGCAGGCGGCACCGCCGGGGCCGTCGGTGCGCTGCACCCAGGAGGTGTCCACCCCCGCGTCTCACTTCAGCGCGCCTGCCACGAACCCTTCCCGGATCTTGCGCTGGAAGATCAGGTAGACGACCAGCACCGGCAGCATGCTGATCACCATGCCGGCGAACAGTGCGCTCCAGTCCGCGTCGTAGCCCTGCTGCGCCTGCAGCATCGCCAGGCCTTCGGTGAGCACCGCGGTGGACTCGTTGTTCTGGTTCAGCACCAGCGGCAGCAGGTACTGGTTCCACATGCTCAGGAAGTTGAACAGCGCGACGCTGACGATGCCGGGACGGGCCATCGGCAGCATCACCCGGAAGAACACGCCGGCGTGCGAGCACCCGTCGATCAGCGCCGCTTCCGCCACCGCGTTGGGCAGGGTGCGGAAGAACGCGGTCAGGAAGAACACCGAGAACGGCAGCGCGTAGGCGGTGTAGACGAGGATCAGGCCGAGGTGCGTGTGCAGCAGCCCGAGGTTGCGCACCACGAAGAACAGCGGCACGACGGCCAGGAAGACCGGGAACATCAGCCCGCTGGCGAACAGGTAGAACAGGAACCGGTTGCCGCGGAACTCGTAGCGGGCCAGCACGTAGGCGGCCATCGTGGACAGCAGCATGGTCAACAGCAGCGCGCCGGAGACCACGATGACCGTGTTGACGAAGAACTGCCCGATGGACGCCCCGCCCCATGCGCGGCCGAAGTTGTCCACCCGCCACTCGCTGGGCAGGGCGAACGGCGCGCCGAAGACCTCGTCGTTCGGCTTGAACGCGGTCACCACCGCCCACAGCAGCGGCATCACCGACACGATCGCCCACCCGGCCAGCACCACGTGGAAGAACGCGTCGGTCGGCCGCCAGGCGCGGCGCGGCGCCTGCTTCGGCGGCAGTGCGGCCGGTTCGGTGCGCGGCGGCGCTACGGTTTGCGTCATCCCAGTTCCACCTGCTCCCGGCGGGTCACCCGGAACATCACCGCCGCCAGCGTCAAGGTCAGGAAGAACAGCGCCACGCCGATCGCCGACGCGTAGCCGTACTGCGGGTTGATGTCACCGCTGAACGCTCGCGTGTACAGGTAGTGCGCCACGACCTCGGTGGAGTTGGAGATCGCCTCCGGATGCGGGGTCATGATGTTGACGATGGCGAAGAAGTCCAGCGCGATGATGCCCAGGTAGACGAACGCGACCTGAACGTTGTCCCACAACAGCGGCAGCGTGATGCGAAAGAACACGGTGAACCGGTTCGCCCCGTCCAGCGCGGCCGCCTCGAACACGTCCCGGGGAATGGCGGCCAGCCCCGCGGTGAACAGCACGACGTAGAAGCCGACCGCGTGCCACACCGCCACGCCGATGACCGCCCACAGCGCCGTCTCCGGCGAGCCGAGCAGCCCGTCGGTGGGCGGGTCCACGCCCACCGCGGCCATGGTCTTCGGCACCGGGCCGCCGCGCGGGCTGTAGGCCTGGCGCCACAGGATGGCGATGATGGCCACCGACAGCAGGTACGGAAAGAAGAACACCGCGCTGTAGAACTTCGACCCGCGCAGGCCGGTGGCCACCACGCCGCGCCGGGCGCCGCCCACGTTGATCAGGTACGCGAACAGCAGCCCGAGCGCGATGGTCACCACTGGCAGCACCACCAGCAGCACCGCGTTGTTGCGCAACGCGATCCAGAACGTCTCGTCGGCGAGCAGCCGGGCGTAGTTGTCCAGCCCGACGAAGTTGATCTCGTCGCTGTACCCGCTCCAGTCGGTGAAGCTGTAGATCAGCGCCTGCACGTTCGGCGAGACGACGAACAGCACGTACAGCCCCAGCGGCACCGCCAGGAACGAGACGATGAACCGGTACTTCCCGTGGCGCACTGGCGATGTTTACTTCCGCTCGTACTTCTCGATCGAATCGTCCGCGGCCGTCTTGTCCGCGGCCTGCTGGCACGCCTTGACGTACTCCTCGGCGCTCTTGCGTCCGGCCAGCAGGTCGGCCATCGCCTGGGTGCAGGCCTTGTGCATGTCCCCGTACCACAGGTTGTGGATGTAGGTGACGGTGTTCTCGCCGGCCGCCTGCAGCGCCGCCTGCGTCGACTCCAGGCCGGTGGTCTTCGGCTCGACCGCCTCGTTGGCCGCCTTCACCACGGTCAGCGACCCGGTCAGCTCGGTGAACGCCATCGCGTTGTCCTTGGCCAGCATGTAGCGCAGGAACTCCATCCCGCCGCGGACGTTGTCCGCTTTGCTCGGCACGATGAACGACTCGCCCGGGCTGGCGTACAGCGCCTCGGTGGGCATCGCGTCGTCGCTGCCCAAGCTCGGCACCGGCGACATCACCATGTCGAACCCCTT
The DNA here is from genome assembly GCF_002919275.1 of Thermocrispum sp. Lineage (NCBI taxonomy): Bacteria > Bacillati > Actinomycetota > Actinomycetes > Pseudonocardiales > Pseudonocardiaceae > Thermocrispum > Thermocrispum sp. Next base: position 103,282 of record NZ_PKFA01000065.1, read on the forward strand.
GGGGGTCACCGACTTCATCTCGTTCTCCACCCACGAGGCGTTCGGGTAGACGCCGACCTTGCCCTTGACCCATTCGGTCTGCGCCTCGGTGTGTTCCAGCGCGGCCGCACCGGGCAGCAGGTAGCCCTTGGCCGCCAGCTGTTCGATGGCCGCCGCCGCGTCACCGACCGCGGGCTGCTCCCACGCGCCCGGTTCCAGGTTGTCGATCTTGACCAGCACGTCCGGGCCACCCCGCTTGGCCGCCATGGTCAGCAGCGTGGTGGTGACGTACTGGGCGGCGTTCTGGCCCGCGTAGCCGACCGGGGCCAGGCCGGCCGACTTCATCTCCGCGCACAGGTCCAGGAAGTCGTCCCACTGCTTGGGCATCTCCCAGTTGTGCTTGTCGAACAGCGACCGCGAGTACCACATGCCGTAGACGAACAGGACGTAGTTCAGCGCGTGGAAGGTGCCGTTGTAGCTGCCGACGTCGACGGTGCCGTCGACCAGCGTGTCGCGGACCTTGACGTTCGGGTCGTCCACCGACGGCGCGTCCAGCAGCGGCTGGAGGTCGGCCAGCTGCTTGCCGCCGACCAGCGTGCCCAGCGGGATCTTCTGGGCGCCGGAGTCGTCGATCAGGTCGGGCGGATCGTCGCTGGCGAACCGGGGCTGCAGCGAGTTGATGTTGACCATGCCCTTGACGGTCACCTTCGCCCCGCTGTGCGCCTTCTTGTACGCCGCCTGCACCTCGGGGAACGTGGTCTTCAAGCCGCCGGCGAAGGTGATCACCTCGAGCGGGGCCGACGAATCGACGCCCAGCGGGTTCTTCGCCGAAACCTCCCCCTTGGCCTGCTCGTTGCCGCCGCTCCCGGCGGTGGCGCAGCTCGCCATCATCCCCGACACCGGCAGGAACAGCGCCCCGGCCGCAAGAGCCTGGCGCAGAAAGACCCGCCTGTCCACGTCGACCATGTCGGCCTCCCTCATCCGATGGATGGGCAGGGACGATACTTGTGATCGAGCAAGGACGCTAGTGGCAAAATTTGTTTTCAGCAAGAGCCATCGCGGCAAGCCTGGCCGCGCCGACGGCCGCCCCTTGCCGGGTGTCCACCGCGACCACCACGGGCCGCCCGGAAGGGCTCAACGCTGCCGTCACGCGCGACTGCAGGGGGCCGCCTGCCCCGATCAGTCCGCCGGCCAGGACCAACGGCTGGTCCGGCCGGGGACCCAGTGCCGTCGCGGTCGCCGCGAGGTGCTGCACGGCGCCTTGCACGATGTCGTGCGCCACCTCGTCTCCCGCCTCGGCCACCCGCAGCACACGGGGTGCCAGCCGTGCCAGTGCCGGTGGCGGCACCGCCATGGCCGCGGCGACGACATCGCAGGTGACCGGTCTCGTTCCCAGCTCGGCACACAGCGCGCCGGCGAGCTCGGTACGTGGCCCGCGGCCGTCGAGCGAGGCCAGCACGGCGTGCAAGGCCTGCCGGGCGATCCAGAAGCCACTGCCGTCGTCGCCCAGCAACCAGCCGGCGCCGTCGGCCGTCGCCACCGTGGTGAAGCCACGAATCCTGGCAGCGGACGCGCCCGTGCCCGCGATCAGCACCACGCCGTCGGGCTCCGCGCTGCCGCCGGCGAACGCCACCTCGACATCGGAGCAGACACCCACCGGGCATGCCATCCCGGCGGCGGCGACCGCGGCGCGGACGGTGTCCGCGGCGTGCGGCGCCGCACGGACCCCGGCAAGGCCCGCGACCACCGCGCCGACCTCCTCCGGGCGAGCCCCGGCTGACTCCAGGCATGCGGCAACACACGCGGTGAGGCGCGCTTGGAGTTGGTCAGGCGGTACGGACAGCGCGTTGCCCGCAGGCCCGTCCGCACTGCCCAGGACGGCTTCTCCCTCGCTACCGTGGTCGACGGCCACCGCACGCATCCCGGTCCCGCCTGCGTCCACCCCGATCACGACAGCCATCGCCACCTCCGTCGAGCCCGCCCGGCCGACCGCGCTTGACCGACCGCGGCGTGGTAGTAAATCATTTCAGCGAACCGTTTGTCGTTCGATAGGGAATTTCAGTGACGATCGAGCAGGCGATGCCCGCGGCCCTGTCCGCTCGCATCCGCGCGGCCGAGCCCAGCCTCGGCGGCGCCCTGCGGGACGTCGCGCAGTACATCCTGGCGGATCTGCCCGGCACCATGCACGCCTCGATCGGCGACCTGGCTCAGGCGTCCGGCACGTCCCCGGCCACCATCACCCGGTTCTGCCGGGCCATCGGCCTGGAGTCGTACCGGGAACTGAAGCTGGCCATCGCCGAGGAACTGGGCCGGGCCACGGTCAACCCGGCACTGAACGTCGGGGTGGGCATCGAACCGAACGACGACATGGAACGGGTCGCCGCAGTGGTGGTCAACGCCGACCTGCAAGCCATTCAGCAGACCGCCGCCCAGCTGGATTTGAAGGCGGTGGACGAGGCAGCGAAAGCCATCACGCGGGCCCGCCGGGTGGACGTGATCGGCACCGGCGGGAGCGGCACCAGCGCCACCGAGCTGCAGATGCGGTTGCACCGGATCGGCTGCCCGGTGTGGGTGTGGACCGAGAACCACCTCGCCGAGACGTCCGCCTACCTGCTCGGATCCGACGACGTCGCGGTCGGCGTCTCGCACACCGGCTCCACCAGGGAGACGGTCGAGCCGATGGCGATCGCCCGCGACCAGGGTGCCACCACGATCGCCATCACCAACCGTGCCCGTTCCCCGCTGGCCAAGCTGGCCGATCACGTGCTCACCACGGCGGCGCTGGAGACCAGCTTCCGGCACGGCGGACTGGCCGCCCGGCACTCCCAGCTCGTGGTCGTCGACCTGCTGTACATCCGGGTCGCCCAGCTGTCCGGCGACCGCGCCAGCAATGCCCTCAACCGCACCGCGGGAATCACCCGCGCCCACGCCTACCGGGAGCGCTCATGACACCGGAACTGTCCGCCGCGGGATTCGCCTCCTACGCCTTGTCGGCCATGGCCGAAGTGGCCGAGAAGGCCGCCGACGCGGTCGACGCGGCCGCCGAGCTGATCGCGAACGCGGTGCGTTCGGACGGCATCGTGCAGGCCTTCGGCACCGGACACTCACAAGCCGTCGCGCTGGAGATCGCGGGGCGCGCCGGCGGGCTGATCCCCACCAACCGCATCCGGCTCACCGATCTGGTCGTAGTGGGCGGCGACCAGCCCGATGTGCTGGCCGATCAGCTGCTGGAACGGCAGCCCGGCCTGGCGGAGCGGTTGTACCAGCTCGCCGGCGCGCGACCCGGCGACGTGTTCGTCATCGCCTCCAACTCCGGCGTCAACGCGGTCGTCTCCGAGATGGCCCGCTTGGTCACCGAGAAGGGCCACCCGCTGATCGCCATCACGTCGATGCAGCACACCATGCGGGTGACACCCAGTGACCCGGAGGGCAAGCGGCTGGCCGATTTCGCCGACGTGGTGCTGGACAACGGCGCCCCTTACGGCGACGCGGTGCTGCCGCTGCCCAACGGCGGCACGGCGTGCGGTTTCTCGTCGCTCAGCGCCGGGCTGCTGGTGCAGATGATGGTCGCCGAGGCGATCCGCAAGCTGGTGGACGCCGGGGTCGAGCCGCCGGTGTACGTCTCGTCGAACGTGCCCGGCGGATTCGAGCGGAACCGGGAGATCGAGAAGCGGTACGAGGGCCGCATCCGCCGCCTCGCCGGCTGAGACCCGCCGACGCGGACCCGGGCCGCAGTGCCCCGGCGTGCCTCCGCCGGCGCTGCGGCGTCAGTCGCCTTTGCCCGCCACGCCGGGTGCCGGCCCCTGCGCGTTGCCCGCGATACCGTATTGCCCGGCGTCGCCTTCCAACTGCTCGCGCAGCGCCAGCACGGTCACCACGCGGCCTGCTGCGGTGTCGACGTTGTCGACCGTGGACAGCACCTCGGTGGATGCCGTGTCCGACCGGGTGTAGCCGATCGGCCCGGTGGACTTCGCCGCCGCGGGCGTTCCGGCCAGCACCACGCCGGCGCTCGCCTTGTCCAGCTCGGTGGCGAACCGGCTGATCGTCGCGGTGCGGTCGCCGACGCCGTCGCCGGTCAGCTCGCCGCCGACCAGCACGACCGCCAGCTGTGCGGCCTGCACGTCACCCGGCTCCTTGATGAAGCCGCCGTCGGCGAGCCCGGCCAACGCGGCGTCGCGCTCCGCCGCCGTCGACTGCGGCTGGGCCGTCTTGGCGTCCAGCAGCAGGGTGTGGCCGAGCAGGGCACCCGCCAGCGTGCCCGGGCCTCCGGCGGTCGGGAACTTCGCCCCGGCGGGCTGCAGACGGGTCGCGAGCTCCGCCAGCTGGTCCGCCTGCCCCGGGTCGGCGAACGCCTCGGTCAGCTGCACCTCCCCGGTGACCTTGCCGCCCGCGGCGGTGATCAGCTTGCGCAACGCGTCCCGGTCCGCCGGGCGGGCGTCGTAGTTGGTCACCAGCAGCACCGTGCGCTTGTCCAGGCTCCCCGCGACGATCTTCGGGCCGACCGACGCGGAGAACGCGTCCTGATCGTCCAGGCGGGCCTGCAGCTCGTTCCGCTCGGCCTCCAGCGAGCTGGCCCGCTTGGCCAGCTCGTCCCTGTCCTCGGTCAGCGCCGACAGCAGGCTGCCGCCCAGCGCCGTGCTGCCCAGCACGACCCCGACGGCCAGGGCGAGGAAGACCGCCGCGATGGAGACGATGTGGTAGCGCAATGAGATCACGCGAACAACCCCTCGAGCCAAGTGACGAACGACGACCACTGCCGCTGCATCCAGTCGAGGTAGACGTCACCGACGTCGGACACCAGCAACGCGGCGATCACCACCAGCAGCGCGGCGCCGACCAGCAGCAGCACCGCACCGATCGACACCCGGTTGCGGTGCAGTTCGGCCACCGCCCTGCCGTCGACGATCTTCGACCCGAGCTTGAGGCGGGTGACGAACGTGGACGGATTGGATCCGGCTCGGCCGTGGTCGAGAAACTCGGCCAGCGTGGCCTGGAAACCCACCGTGACGACCAGGCTCGCGCCGTGCGTGTCGGCGAGCAGCAGGGCCAGGTCCTCCGGGTTGCCGGACGAGGGGAACCTGACCGCCTGGATGCCCAGGTCCTGGATCCGCTGCAGGCCGGGTGCGTGGCCGTCCGGCTGGGCAGGCACCACGACCTCCCTGGCGTGCCGCAGCGTCTCCTCCTCGATGCCACTGGGATCACCCAGCACGATGTCCGCGCGCACCCCTTGGGACCGCAGCGTGTCCGCCGCCGCGCCGACCCCGATCACCACCGGGTTGTGCTCGGCGATGTACTTCTTCAGCCGTTTCACGTCCTGCGCATGGCCCGGGCCCGGTGCGACGACCAGCGCGTGCCTGCCTTTGACCAGTACCCGCACGTCCGGCACGCCCACCCCGTCGAGGATCAGCGTCCGCTCCGCACGCAGGAACTCGATCGTGTTGGCCGAGAACGCCTCCAGCTGCGCGATCATCCCGGCCTTGGCCTCGATCATCTGATCGGCCACCGAGTCCGGCGTCTGCGCCACGCCGCGCCCCAGCTCCTTCTCCCCGGCGAAGATCACGCCGTCCAGCAACCGGATCTTGCTGCCGTCCTTGACCGTGCGCAGCAGCTCGACACCCACCCCGTCGATCAGCGGGACGCCCGCCCCGACCAGGATCTCCGGCCCCAGGTTGGGGAACCGGCCGGAGATCGACGGTGAGGCGTTGACCACGCCTGCCACCTCCGCTCGCACCAGGGCTTCTGCGGTGACCCGGTCCAGGTCGACTTCGTCCAGCACCGCGATGTCGCCCGGTCCGACGCGCCGGAGCAGCCGCTGCGTGTTGCGGTCCACCCGCGCGACGCCGGACACACCGGGCAGCGCCTCTTTCCCGCGAGACGAGGAGAGGAGGCCGTTGAGTTTCATGGGTCGATAGTGACTCATGAGGCGGCGTTCGCCGGTCCGCCACGCCGGGACACCCAACCCGCGGTATCCCCCGATCAGGTGAGTTTCGCCTTGTCCTCCGCGGCCACTTCGAGCAGCTCTTCCGCGTGCGCCAGGCCCGTCTCGGTGTCGTCCATGCCCGCCAGCATGCGCGCCAGCTCGGCGACGCGCTCCGAGTCCGACAGGGTCCGGACGTCGCTGGCTGTCACGCCGCCGGACGTCCCTTTGCGCACCGCCAGGTGGCGGTCCGCGTACGCCGCCACCTGGGGCAGATGCGTCACGACCAGCACCTGATGGGTTCGCGCCAGCCGGGCCAGGCGGCGGCCGATCTCCACCGCCGCACGCCCGCCGACCCCGGCGTCGACCTCGTCGAACACCATCGTCGGCACCGGGTCGGCCTTCGCCACCACCACCTCGATGGCCAGCATCACCCGGGACAGCTCCCCGCCGGACGCGCCCTTGTGCACCGGCAGCGGCGGAGCGCCTTCGTGCGGTTTGAGCAGCAGCTCCACGTCGTCGGTGCCGTGCTCGGCGGCGTGACAGAGCACGCCGTCCACCTCGAGCGCCGCCGGATCGTCCGCGGTGGCGGTGCGCCGGCGCACGCTGATCTGCACCTCGGCCTGGCCCATCGCCAAACCGGCCAGCTCCGCGGTGATGGCCGCGCCCATCTCCTCGGCCGCCGCGCACCGCGCCTTGGTGAGCCTGGCGGCGTGGCCGGCCAGCTCGTGCGCCAGCTCGTCGCGCCGGGCCGCCAGCTCGGCCAGCGCTTCGTCGGAGGTGTCCAGCGACGCCAGTTTCCGCCGGGCTTCCTCCGCCCAGGCGAGCACTCCGTCGACGTCGGCGGCGTATTTGCGGATCAGCTTCTTCAGCTCCGCCTGCCGGGCCAGCAGGCCCTCCAGCCGCTGGGGGTCGGCGTCGAGGTCGTCCAGATACGCACCGAGCTCGCCGCCGACGTCGGTGAGCACGACCAGGGCCTGGTCCAACCTGCTCGCCAGCTCGGTCAGCGCCGGGTCGCCGGTCGCCTCCAGCCGGCGCTTGGCCTCGCCGATCAGTCCGAGCGCCCCCGGCTGGTCCGGATCGCCGTCCTCGGCGCCGCTGAGAGCCCGCTGCGCGCCGTGGGCAGCGGACCGCAGCTCGTCGGCCTCCGCCAGCCGTTTGACCTCGGCGGCGATCTGCGCGTCCTCCCCCGGCTGCGGATCGACCGCGCCGATCTCGGTCAGCGCGTGCCGCAGCATGTCCGCCTGCTGGGCCAGCTCGCGGGACTTCGTGGTGCGCTCGGCCAGCTCGGCGACGACCGCCTGCCATTCTGCCCGCACCCGCTGGTAAGCGGCCAGCGGCTCGGCCACGGACTCGCCCGCGTAGCGGTCCAGCACCGCCAGCTGCTCCGCGGGCCGCAGCAGCCGCAGCTGGTCGTTCTGGCCGTGCACCGCGATGAGGTGCTCGGCGAGCTGGGCGAGCGCACCCGCGGGCACCGAGCGGCCGCCGAGGTGGGCCCGCGACCGGCCGTCCTTGCTGACCGACCGGACCGCGATGAGGCTGCCGTCGTCGTCGGTCTCGGCACCGGCTTCCTCCGCGATCGCCGCGGCTTGCGGCACCGTGGTCAGGTCGAACCGGCCTTCCACGACGGCCTTCTGCGCCCCTGCCCGCACCCGCGAGGCGTCCGCCCTGCCGCCGGACAGCAGGTGCAGGCCGGTGACCACCATGGTCTTGCCCGCACCGGTCTCACCGGTCACCACCGTGAACCCGGGGTGCAGTTCGAGCAGCGCGTCGTCGATGACTCCGACGCCCTGGATCCGCATCTCGGACAGCACGGGCTCTACCGTAACGGCTGCACCGACACTTCCGGGTGCTCCACGCCCGGCATCACGTGGTGTGCCGCTCCCGCCAGCTCTTCACCGGAAGAGCGAACTTGTGCACCAGCCGGTCGGTGAACGGGCCGTCCCACAACCGGGCCAGCTTCACCGGGATGGCGCCGCTGCCGACCTGCACCCTGGCCCCGACGGGGACTTCCACGTACCGCTGCCCGTCGCAGTTGAGCACACCGTTGGTGCCGTTCGGGTCCAGCTCGATGGCGATCTCCGACGACGGCGAGACCACCATCGGCCGGGAGAACATCGCGTGCGCGTTGCTCGGCACCACGCACATGGCCTGCACGTCCGGCCAGATGATCGGCCCGCCCGCGGAGAACGCATACGCCGTCGATCCGGTCGGCGTCGCCACCAGCACGCCGTCGCATCCGAACGCCGACACGGGATGGCCGTCGATGGTGATCAGCACGTCCAGCACGCGTTCCCGCGAACCCTTTTCCACGCTCGCCTCGTTCAGCGCCCAGGTGCTGGCCAGCACGGTGTCGCCGTGCCGCACAGTGACGTCGAGCGTCATCCGCTCTTCCACCCGGTAGGAGCCTTCGACGGCGCGCCAGACCGTCTCGCCGAGTGCATCGGAGTCCGCCTCGGTCAGAAAACCCATCCGTCCGAGGTTCACTCCGAGCACCGGCACGCGGGCGGGCCTGGCCACCTCCGCCGCACGCAGCAGAGTGCCGTCCCCGCCGAGGACGAACACCAGCTCGACACCGTCGGCCGGGTTCTCGTCGGCCCGCACCACGGTGCACGGAAACGTCGCACCTGCGACGGCGATCGCGTCGTCGGGCGCGGTGCCGAGCAACCGCACGGCGAACCCGGCGGCGGTGAACCGCTCCCCGACCTCGCGCGCCGCGTCCAGCGTCTGCTTCCGGTCGGAGTGCACCACCAGGAGGACTTCACGGCTCATGCCGGCCCCTTCTCGACGGCGGAGCGCACCAGGTCCGCCATCCTGGCGCGCTCGTCCTGGTCGTCGGCCGCGATCTTGTCGCCTGCGTGCCGTAGCCACGCGAAGTACTCGACGTTGCCTGCCGGCCCCGGCAACGGGCTGGCCACCACCCCCTGCGTGATCAGTCCCAGGTCGGCCGCCACGGTGAGCACGCCGAGCACGGCCTCGGCGCGTAGCCCGCGATCACGCACCACTCCACCGCTGCCGACCTTGTCCTTGCCCACCTCGAACTGCGGTTTCACCATCGGCAGCAGGTCACCGCCCACCCGGGTGCATGCCATGAGCGCGGGCAGCACCAACCGGAGCGAGATGAACGACAGGTCCGCGACCACCAGGTCGACTTCGCCGCCGACGAGGTCCGCGGTCAGCGACCTGGCGTTGGTCTTGTCCAGCACGGTGACCCGCTCGTCGGTTTGCAACCGCCAGTCGAGCAGGCCACGACCGACGTCGACCGCCACCACGCTCTTCGCTCCCCTGCGCAGCAGCACGTCGGTGAAACCGCCGGTGGACGCCCCCGCGTCCAGGCAACGCTTTCCGGCCACGTCCACACCGAACGCGTCGAGCGCGCCGAGCAGCTTGTACGCACCTCGCGACGCCCAGCCGGGGTCGTCGTCGTTCTTCACGACGATAGACGTGTCGCGGTCCACGCCCATGGCCGGTTTGCGCGCGGCCATGCCGCGCACGCTCACCCGTCCCGCGTTGATCAGGCTCACGGCGTGTTCGCGCGACCGGGCCAACCCGCGGCGCACCAGCTCGGCGTCCAGCCGGGCTTTGCGTGCCTTCGCCGTCACCGCTGATTCAGACCTTGTCGATCGACGACAGCGCCACCGTGAGCTCGGTGTGGACCGCGTCGAACCGCTCCACATGCTCGCTCAGCGGCAGCTGGTCGAGCTCGTCCAGACCGGCCACCGCCTCGGCCACGCCCGCCTTGGGGTCGGTCTCCAGCCGCGCAAGGCCGGGCTTCGGTTGGTCGTTCATGGGTCAACGGTAATCGATGCCGGGCAGGCCCAGCGATCGTGCCGCCCGCGCGGCGCCTTCTCCGCGGACCCGTACCGCGGTGACACCGGACTCCCACGCCGGCTGGCACAGCGCGCGCAGCAACGTCACCGGGGAACCTTCCCCGGACACTTCCAAGGCATCGGCCGTGACGGCGATCCGCCAGCCGTCCTGGGGGCCGACCGCCAGGGTCGCGGACGGTTCGAGCACGGCCGCCATCGTTTCGCCGATGTAGCCGGGTCGCTGGTCCTCCGGGGCGGCCAGCACCTCGTGGGCGGCAGTGACACCGCTGAGCACGAGCAGGGAGTCGTAGCCCGCCGCGTTCGCGCCGGCGATGTCGGTGTCCAGGCGGTCACCGATCACCAGCGGGCGGCTGGCGCCTGCGGTCGCTGCGGCGCGCTGGAACTGGCCGGGCGCCGGCTTCCCGGCGACCCGCGGCTGACGCCTGGTCGCCGTCCGCAACGCGGCCACCATCGACCCGTTGCCGGGGAGTTCACCCCGTTCGGTGGGCAAAGTGGGGTCGAGGTTGCACGCCACCCAGGTGGCACCCTCCCGGATGGCCATGCACGCTTCGGCCAGGTCGCGCCACGCCGTGGTGGGCGAATGTCCCTGGATGACCGCCGCGGGCGGATCCGGATCCACCGTGCGAACGACGCGCATCCCCACCCGCCGCACCTCGTCGGCAAGGGCTTCCGTCCCGACGACCAAGACCACCGAGCCGGACGGAACGAGGTCGGCGAGCAGAGCTGCTCCGGATTGGGCGGAAGTCTCCACCTCGTCGGCGTCCGCGGGAAAGCCGATTCCCCGCAGGTGTTCCGCCACCGCTTCGGGTGCGCGCGACGCATTGTTGGTGACGAACCGGACCGCCACACCTTCCTTGCGGAAACGTTCGACCGTCTCGATCGCACCCTCGATCGGCTGGGAGCCGCGGAATGCGGTGCCGTCGAGATCCAACAGGACGGCGTCATGCCGGGAGAGCAGCGTGTCGCCCGCTGGTGTGTCCGCGTCCGCTGTGTTGTCCGCTTGCTGGGGTCGTGAAGTCATTGGGTCAGCTCGGTGACTCGCTCCGCGGCGTCGGTCTCGTCGTCGATGTCCGCTTCAGCCGCATGCATGAACCACGTGACGGCTTCGTCCTTGCGGCCCGCGGCCAGCAAGTTGTCAGCGTAGGCATAGAACAGCCGTGCGCTCCACGGTTCCCACGTGTCCGGGTCCAGGTCCGGGCCTTGCAGGGCGACCACCGCCGCCTCGAGCTGGCCGAGATCGCGGCGGGCACCCGCGGCCACGATACGCAGCTCCACGGCGACCTCGGGAGGCAGTTGCGCCATGTCGGTCTCCCTGGCCAGATCGAGCGCCCGTTCGGGCCGGCCGAGAGCGCGCTCCAGATCAGCCAGCACGGCCACGTGCAGGTTGCTGTTGGTCATGCGCCGCACCGCGCGTAGCTCGGACAGCGCCTCCGCCCATTCACCCGCGTGATAGGCGGCGAGCCCGACCGCTTCCCGGACGACCGGTATCCGGGACGCCTTGGTCTTCACGTAGCGGGCGTGCGCGAGCGCGGCCTCCGGATCGGTGTCGATCAACCGGCCTGCGGCGACCAGGTGTTTGCCGACCAGCTCGGCCGTCGGCTTGGGCAAGCTGCGCAGTTCCTTGCGGACGTCGATGTCCAGCTCGGTGAACTCGATGTCGTCATCCAGCGGCGGGGCTTCGACCTTCGCCGCGGCCTCATGGCGAGTATCCGGGTCCTGCTTCGTCTGCTTGCCGGGGCCGCGCCTGGCCGCACCCTCTCGTCCGCCACCGTTGCGCCAGCCATCGCGAGCGGAAGCCTCACCACGAGCCGGCCGCCTGCCCTTGTGCTGACCATTCGGGAACCTGCGACCGCCTGCCGAATCCTCGCGATAGCCGCCGCTACGGCCGGTGGCTCCACGCCCTGCGCGGTTACGCCGATCGTGGCCTGACCCGGGGCTTCGCCCGCCACGCTGACCGTGATTGGTGTCGCGCGGTTTGCCCGAGCTGCCGGCCGCCTTCGCCCCGGCAGGTCTTCCGCGCCCGTCCGAATCGGACACCTGACCTCCTGTAGTCACTCGCTCCAGGCTAGCCCGCACAGGCGCGCTGCCTCGAACCGGCTACCGCTGCAGTAGTCGCCGCCACGTGCTGCCGTCCTCGATCCGCGGATCTGCGTCCCAGAATGCCGCGACTCCCAGCATGATCGATCAAGACACTCTGACGCTGGACGTCACACCGCCGCAGGAGAACGGTCACCGGCCGATGACCGCACCGCCGTAGTACGCGCCGTGGCTCGTGGGCGTGTGCTCTGCAGCCTCCAGCATGTGGAGCGTGGTGGTGGGTCCAGCAGGTTTCGCGGGTGTGGCCTTACTGGTGGATGGTGGGGTGTGTTGGCGGGAGGCGCTTGGGTGTGTGTGGTGGATGCCGTCCGGGGTCGAGCCGCACCCGCGCGGTGTCCGGGGCCTCTGGGTGGTGTGGTGGCTGTATCTGAGGTGGAGCGGCACCGGCTCGGTGCCCGGGCCCCCTGGGGGGTGGTGGCTGCTGCGGGGGGTGTTGCTGCGAGTTGGCAGTGTGCGCCTTGTGACCTGGGGGCTTTATCGTTCCTTGCGGCCTGTGCCCTGGCGGGTTGTGCTCTTGTAGCCTGTTCTGGCGGCCTGGGGGTTGTTCTCGCTTGGCTTGTGGCCTGCGGCTTTCTGCTGCTGTGCCTTGCGGCCTGATCGGTTCTTGGCGCTGTGCTCTTGCGGCCTGGGGAGTTCTGCGGTTGCAGCCTTGCGGGTTGTGCATGGTCGGCGTCGCGGCACGCTGGTCGGCCGACCTGTAGCCTCGGCCCTTGCGGCCTGAGCATCTTGTCGTTGTCGCCGGCACTCTACGGGGGTTTTGGTGCTGTGCCCTTGCAGCCTGCGGGCCTGTGATCTGCGGCCTTCTGATGCTGTGCGTCGCGGCCTGGGGGTTTGCCGTTGTAGCCCGCACTCTGCAGGGCCCTCTCTTAGTGCTGCACCCGTGCTGTGGGCGGGTCTGCCGGCCTCTTGTTGCTGCACCCGTGCTGTCTGTGGCTCGCACTCTGCGGGGCCATACTTTGTTGCTGTGCCGCCCGGCCTGTGCAAGGTCGACATCGCGGGCGGCCGGTTGGTCGACTTGTAGCCTGTGCTCTTGCGGCCCGGGGGTTCACCCCACCCGTTGTGTTCTTGTGGCGTGTGCTCGTGTGGTGTGTGCCCTCGCCTGAGCGGAATCCCAAGAAAAAAGGGCGGCCGCAGCCCCCGTAAAAAAAAAAGGGGCATGAAAAAAAAGGGGGGGGTCGGGATTCAGCTGAACTCCCGACCCCCCCTTTTTTTTGGCATCCCGAAGGATGTGGTTGTGTGGGTGTCCGGCGGTGTCCTACTCTCCCGCACCCTGGCGGGTGCAGTAC
>NZ_PKFA01000012.1:0-114363 GCF_002919275.1 Thermocrispum sp.
ATGATGACTCCGATCGACTCGTCCTCCCGAGCCAGGGTCAATGCCCGGTCGATCTCGATCAGCGTCTGCGGCCGGAACGCATTGTGCACCTCCGGCCGGTCAATGGTGATCTTGGCGATCCCGTCCTCGGTGGTCTCGTACCGAATGTCTTCCCACTCGCCGAACGGCCGCCACTGGGTCTGCTCAGTCATGCCATCGATCATCGCCCCCACTGTGTTCCGCTCCAGTAGCTACCCCCGGCCCGACTTGCTGGCGACTGACCTTGTCGGGTGAGCTGTCGGCAGGACGAGCTGTGTTCGGAAGGATGTGCACGTGCGATCCCCATCCCCCGCTCCGATCGATCTGGATGCCTTGCTCCGACCTCGGAAGCTGGCCTACGTGGGTGCCAGCGACAAGAACCTGTTCTCCCGGCGGGCGTGGGCGCAGCAGCAGCGATTCCCCACGGCCGACCGGGTGACATTGGTCAACCCCAACAGCCCGGTGGTGCACGGCCAGCCCACCGTGAAGTCGTGCCGCGACATCGACGGCGGTATCGACTGCGCGTACCTGCTAACTCGGCAGGAGACCACCATCGCGGCGCTGGAGGACGCGGCCGAAGCGGGTGCCCGCGCGGCCGTCGTGCTCAGCCAGGGCTGGGCCGAGGAAGGCCCGGAGGGACGCCGGCGGCAGGAGGAGCTCGTCGCCGTCGCCGAGCGGCTCGGAGTCACCTTGCTCGGCCCCAACCACCTCGGATTCGCGAACCTGCACGACGGGGTCGCCCCTTGCGGTCTCGGCCTCGACCTGCCGATCGAGCCCGGCTCGTTCGCCCTGGTGTCGCAAAGCGGCGCGGTCGGGTCGTCGATGGTCGGCTACGCGGCGCGTCACGACGTGCGGTTCAGCTTCGTCGTCACCACCGGCAACGAGGCGATGGTCGCTATCGCCGACGTCCTGCACTTCCTCGTCGACGACCCCCGCACCAAAGCCATCGGCGTGTTTGCCGAGACGATCCGCAAGCCCGGCCTGTTCCTGTCCGCCGCGGCCCGTGCTGCAGAAGCCGGTAAACCGATCATCATGCTCAAGGTCGGTTCGAGCGAGCTGGCCGCGCGCACCGCACAGGCCCATACCGGCGCCCTAGTGGGCGACGACCGGGTGATCGACGCAGTGCTCAGGCAGTACGGCGTCATCCGCGTGAAGTCCCTCGAGGACCTGATCACCACCGGCGCCATGGCGGCCGCATTCGGGCCTCTGCGCGCCGCGGGCGTGGGCATCCTGTCGGTCTCCGGGGGCGCCTGCGACGTCATCGCCGACCTGGGCGAGGACATCGGCCTGCAAATCCCGCAACTGAGCGAAAGCACGACGCGACGGTTGGAAGAGCTCCTGCCGTCGTACGCGCATCCGCAGAACCCTCTCGACGTCACCGGCGGCGCACTCGCCGACCCCGACGTGTGGCGCAACGGCATCACCGCGATGGCCGAGGAACCCGAGATCGGCCTGTTCGGTGTGGTGACGTCGCTGCCGAAGGAGGGCGAGCCGCAGCGGGCCGACACGTTCCGCGCCGTAGGCGAGGCACTCGCCCGTACCGGGATGCCCGGTGTGATCTTCCCGCAGCTCGAGCAGGAACCGACCGACACCGTGCGCCGAGCGAAGCAGGAGGCCGGCGTGCCGCTGGTGCTGTCGGGCCTGGAACGGTTCGTGTCCAGTGCCGCCCACCTGGGTCGGTGGTCGCGGTGGTGGCGGGAAAGCACCCGGTATGCGCCCCGCGATCAGCAGCCCGGTGGCGGCCGACCGCTGCAGGTGCCCGACGGTCCGCTCAGCGAGCACGACGCCCGCGAGCTCCTCGCGACAGCGGGGATTCCCGTGGTGCCCGCAAAGCTTGCGGCAACCGCCAATGAAGCTGTCGAGATGGCGGCGTCGTTCGACAGCCCCGTGGTTCTCAAGGTGTGCTCGGCGGCGATCGCGCACAAGACCGAGCTCGGCGGCGTGTGCCTCGACGTCAGCGGCGCCGATGCTGTACGGCAGGCCTTCGACGACGTCACCCGTGCTGCGCGGGAACGGAACATCCCTATCGACGGGGTGCTGGTCAGCCCGATGCGGCGCGGGGGCGAGGAGCTCATCGTGGGTGTCACGCGTGACCGCGACTGGGGGCAGGTGCTCGCCGTCGGTCTCGGCGGCGAGCTCGTCGAACTGCTCGGGGACGTCGCGCTCCGAGTGCTCCCGGTGAGTACGCACGAGGTCCGCCGGATGCTGACCGAACTGAAGGGTTTCGCCCTTCTCGACGGGTTCCGCGGCCGCCCGAAAGCGAACCTCGACGTGCTGGCGACCATGATCGTGCGGATCACCGAGCTGGCCGCACGGCTGCCGGACGACGTGGAGACGCTGGAGGTCAACCCACTGCGTGTGCACGGCGACACCGTCGAGGCCCTTGACGTACTCGTCACTCGGTCCCGCTGACCCCGCACGGCTGCGACCGGTCTCCGCAACGCCGTCGGTGTCGCCTCGGCTCGGACAGGGGTCGAGTCCCGCTCTCGCCGCGACCGTCTCCCGGCGGGACACGAGCGAGGCGATCCCGGACGTTCCCGGGTGCCCCAGCGGCAGGAGGCCGTGGCGACGAACGGCCTCGACGCGCGCACCTGGTTCCGGGCATCGAGCGGCCCGGGGGACATGCACGTCCCCGGCCAGCGTGCGGTTGTGTCAGCCGTCCCCGCGCGGCGCGAGTCCGTCGCCGAGGCCGCTCGGGGCGTGCGGGCCGATCGCGACGTGCTCGAACAACCCCACGCCCGTGACGCCGTCGGAGCGAGTCGCTCGCACCAACTGCTGGACGTGAGCGTTCTCCCTGCGTGTCGGGTCGCAATCGGACACACACCAGCTCTCGAAGCCGACGGCTGGCCCGCCGTGATCGGTGCCGTGACGCCAGGTGGGATGCGAGTAGCCGAGGCCCTTCATGACGAAGGTCAGTTTCGGCTCGAGGCGGATCTCGCGCTGGACGGCACCGCGCGGACCGACCGTGACGCCGACGGCCGCAGCGCGTCGCGTCCCGGGAATGTAGTCGATGGCGAACGACGCCGCGTCGCTGCGCGCTATCTTCTCGTCGTCCCCGTACGCAGGCTCCCCGGCTGTGAGGAACGGCAGCACCGCGGCCGTCCGGGACTCACCGCGTCCGTCGGGGGTTTCGTTGACCGCGACCAGCAGGCATTCGTCAGGGAACCGCAGCAGCGTCCAGGCGAAGTAGATCGAGCTCAGTTCGGCCGCCAACTCTCCTTCGGCGACCGTGCCGGTCGTGCGGCTGCCCCACGAGCGGTCCCGCATCCCCCACCAGGCGTCCGACGTGACGGTGATCCGCTCCCCGTCGATCTCGACCTCGCCGGACCACTCGCCGAACTGGACGGTGCGCGTCCGTTCGGCGACCAGCACCGACCCGGCCCACCGCTCCATGCGGTTGTCCACGATAGTGCGGGTGACACCGGTCCACGTCAGTTCCGCGGCCATCCCCTGGTACGAGTCGAGGACCAGCCGGTGCGACCTCATCGGTTCCAGCACCTCCAGGCGCAGCGGACCGCACTCCCTCGACCGATCCGGGCGCAGCGGCCCAGACACGTACACTGATCGTTGCCGATCGCCTCGCACCACACTGAACGCGCCGTCGACAATGCCCCGGTTCGGGTGGACGCTCATACCGAAGCCAACCTGGGTAGTGAGCTCGCGGTCGTGCATCGTCATCCAGTCCCGGTCGTACCGGCCCACGTCCGGCGCGACCGGGTGAGCGATCGGGTAGGACGTCTGGTGAATCGGGTAGTCGTCCCACGGACTCAAGGACAGGCTCACGTCCTCACGGTCCTTCCAGCAGGTTCTCCCGCAGCGCCTTCAAGTCGGTCTCCGCCAGCCCGCCACGCTCCCGCAGGAAGGCAGCCACTCCCCCGTAGGTGTCGTCCATCCGCTGCAGAGTGGCTCTCATGACTGCTTTCGGCGCCTCGAACATCCCCAGCATCTCGTCCGGATCGAGACCGGCAGCCCGCAGCACGGGCTCGTAGCGCTTCCGTTCGTCGGGCAGCAACGTCTCGGTGAGGTGGTAGTCGCGGATCACCACATCGCGGGGCACGCCCAGCACGTCCAGCACGAACGCCGTCGCGATCCCGGTGCGGTCCTTCCCCCCGGTGCAGTGCACCAGCACCGCGGAACGGTTCGCCCGGCCGAGCAGTCGGATCACCTCGCCGAACACCTCGGCATGCGTCTCGATCGTCTCCCAGTAGAACTGGATGGTCTCCTCGAGCCCCAGTTTCGGCAATTTGCCGGTGAACAGCACATGCAGCAGGTGCGAGTCGTAGCCCGCGTCGCACTCCAACACCGGCAGCTCCACGACGTCCGCACCGGTGGCCTGTCGCCACACCGACGGGTACTTGCCGCGCTCCGCGCTGGTGCGCAGGTCGACGACGGTGCGCACGCCGAGCGCCCGGTAGCGGCCCTGCTGGCCGGCGTCGTAGCGTGCGTAGGCGTCGCCGGTCCCGGGCATGGTTAGGACTTCCGAACGGTAGAACACGCCCCGCCGGATCGTCCTGCCGTCGTGGGTGGGGTAACCGCCGAGATCCCGGAGGTTGCGAACACCCGGGATGTCCACTCTCGTCCAGCGCAAGTCGTCGAGGTTCACGGCGTCACCACGATCCTCACCACTTCGCCCGACGTCTGCCGCTCGACCACGTCGTTGATACGCGTCAACGGCACGACGTCGTCGATCATCCGCTCGACCTGCAGACGCCGACTGCGCCACAGTTCCGCCATACGGGGCAATTCCCCCTCCATCCGTGACGATCCGAAGAACGATCCCCGCAGTGTCTTCTCGGCATGGAACAACTCCTGTGCACTGAAGGTCACCAAGTCGTCGGCCGCACCTGCGCCGACCACGACGACGCGACCGCCGCGGCGTGCCGTGTCCCATGCGGCCCGGATGGTGCCCGACCGGCCGACGGCATCGATCACGACGTCGAAGCCCGGACCGGAAGCTTGCAGCTCGTCCGGCGTCACGGCGTCGTCCGCTCCCAGCGCGAGCGCGGCCTTCCGGCGGTTTCCCTGCGGGTCGACCGCGACGACGCGGGCGGCCCCGGCGATCCGGGCGCCCTGCACCGCGCTGAGTCCCACGGCACCGCAGCCGATGACCGCCACGGTTTCCCCGGGGCGGACGGACGCCGAGTTGAGCACAGCCCCCAGGCCCGTCGGCACCGCGCAGCCCAGCAGCGCGGCCGTCTCGAACGGCACGTCCTCCGGCAGCGGGAGCACGCCGTTGGCGGGGACCACGGTCTCCTCGGCGAACGTAGCGGTACCCATGCCGGCGAGCACGTGTTGGCCGTCCACGGTGAGATCGCCGGAACGGGCATCCCGCTCGCCCGACCTCTTGCGGGCTGCGCAGATGTAGGTCTCGCCCCGCACACAGTGGTAGCACCGCCCGCATGCGGGCACCCAGGTCACCAGGACCCGGTCGCCGACGGACCAGGTCGTCACGCCCGAACCGACCTCAGTGACCTCGCCAGCGCCCTCGTGGCCGAGCACGACGGGAGTTCGCTGACCGAACTTGCCCTGCGCCAGTGAGACGTCGGTCTGGCACACCCCGGCGGCGCGGATGCGCACCACGACCTCGCCGGGGCCTGGAGCTCGGCGTTGCACGTCGTCCCGCACGTCGAAGCGGCCACCCGCTTCCCATACGACCGCCGCTCTCACCACTCACCTGCTTCCGGGTCCCCCAGGATCGCCTTGATCTCCAGGAACTCCTCGAGCGCGAACGGCCCCATCTCCCGCCCCAGGCCGGAGCACTTGTAGCCGCCGAACGGCGACACCGGCGGCCGCGGGGTCCGCACCCCGTTGACGCGCACCTGGCCAGCCTTGATGCGACGGGCCACTCGTCGCGCCCGCTGCGGGTCGGCCGACCACACCTCGGCAGACAGCCCGTACTCGGTGTCGTTGGCCATGCGCACTGCGTCGTCCTCCCCATGGTGTCCCAGCACGACCAGCACCGGTCCGAAGATCTCCTCCCGCACCGCGGGGTCGTCCTCGGGCACGTCGGTGATGACGGCCGGACGGATGAAGAACCCGCGGTCGAACCCGTCGGCGGCGCCGCCGGTAACCACACGGCCGGCCGTCCGCTCCAGATAGCCGAGGACCTTGTGTCGCTGGGCCTGAGACACCAACGGCCCCATGGTGGTCGACTCGTCGAGCGGATCGCCCAGTACGTAGGACTCGGCAGCGGCCACTGCGATCTCGACGGCTTCGTCCCGCCGCCGCTCCGGCACCAGCAGCCGGGTGGGGGCGTTGCACTTCTGGCCGGCGTTGGTGAAGCAGTTGGTCACCGTGGTGCGCACGGCGGTCTCCAGGTCCGCGTCGTCGAGCACCACTGCGGGGGACTTGCCGCCGAGCTCGAGCGTGGCGCGCACGATCCGCTCCCCGGCGATCGCGCCGATTCGGCGGCCCACGGTGAGCGAGCCGGTGAAGGACACCAGGTCGTAAGCCCGGCTCTGCACCAGGGCCTCCCCGGTGACCGCACCCGTGCCCGGGAGGACGTTGACCACGCCGGGCGGCAAACCGATCCGATCGCACAGCGCTGCCAGGAACAACGCGTTGAGAGGTGTCAGCTCGGCCGGTTTGAGCACGATCGTGCAGCCGGCTGCCAAAGCGGGCGCCAATTTCGCCACGATCTGGTGCACCGGGAAGTTCCACGGCGTGATGCCGAGCACCACGCCGACCGGCTCCCGCACGATCGAGCTGCCCGAGGCGTCCCGGAAATCCCAGGCGAATTCTTCGGCGATGTCAGCCGTGGAACGCAACACTGCCGCCGGGAGGGCGGCCTGCACCGCGCGGGACTCGGCGATCGGCATGCCGATCTCGGTCGTCGCCAAGCGGGCCAGTTGTTCCGCGTGCGCGTCCAGCTCGTCGGCGAGCGCGCGGAGGTAATCGGCCCGGTCCCGTGGGGATCGGGCCGACCAATCCACCAACGCCTCGTTCGCGGCCCGCCACGCCCGGCGGCGCATGTGCTCGGACGCTTCGGGTACGCGGGCGATGAGTTTCTCGGTCGCCGGGTTGATGACGTCGATCAGGTCCCCGTCCGTCCGCAGCCACGTCCCGCCGACGTAGGCCGCTTGCTCGGGAAACGTCACCGGTCCGGTCGTCGCCGGAGCCGACGTCATGTCATCGTCCTCCGCCGACGCGACCGACCCGGACCGGCAGCGACGTCCAGCCGCGGAAGATGTTGTGGCGCACGCGCTTGGGTTCCCCGGTGACATCGAACGTCAGACCGCGCCGACGGGCTTCGGCGAAGTAGGTGCGGATCTCCGCTCGAGCCAGGTGGGCGCCCAGACAGAAGTGCACGCCCCAGCCGAACGTGATGTGGTCGTTGGGCGTTCGGTCGATCCGGAACGCATGCGGATCGTCGAAGACTTCCGGGTCGCGGTTTGCGGCGCCGAAGAACAGCACTACCTTGTCCCCCGCTTTGATCTGCCGATTGCGGATCTCCAGATCGACCACCGCGGTGCGGCGCATGGCCTGGATGGGCGACACGTAGCGGAGGATCTCCTCGACCATCGGTGGCACCAGCGACTCGTCGGCGAGCACCCGCTGCCACGCATCCGGATGCTCGTGCAGCACCAGGGTCCCACCGCTGATCGCCTGGCGGGTGGTCTCGTTCCCCGCGGCGACCAGCACGATGTAATAGGCTGACAGCTCGTCCCACGTCAGTGGTCTGTCGTCCTTCTTGCCGTGGGCGAGCACGCTGACCATGTCGTTCTGCGGTTCCTTGCGGCGCGCCTCGGTGAGGTACGAGAAGTAGTCGAGCACCTCCTCGCGCGCCGCCGCGAGAGCCGCGGCGTCGACCTTGTGGTCCGGGTCGGACGAGGTGAGCCGGTTGGTCCAGTCGACCATCTTCGGCGCGTCCGCCTCCGGCACACCCAGCACCTGGGCCAGCACCAGCATCGGCAGTCGCGCCGACACCGTCGGCACCAGGTCGAACTCGCCGAGCCGCTCGGCGTCGTCGAGCAACTGCTGCACGGTCGTGTCAATTACGTGCTGCCACTCCTGGACCTTCTTCTGCCGCAGCAGCGGAGTGGCGATTCTGCGGTACTTGCCGTGCTCCGGCTCGTCCATGTTGTGAATGCTCGGCGCCCCGTAGCCCTCGACCCTGCGGTCCACGATCTGCGTGCCGTGCGCCGAGGAGAGCCGTTCATGGTCGCTCGCTGCGTCACGAACGTCGTCGTAGCGCGTCAGGGCCCAGAAACCTGGCCCGCGGTCCGACGGCGCGTTCCAGTGCACCGGATCGTGTTTGCGCAGGATGTCGTAGACCTCGTCCTCACGGCTCTGTTCGAAGATCGACAGATCCATCAAGTCGATCTCGGGGGCGGTGGAAACCGTCATGGGGAAACCTTCCGACGAAGGGGACCTTCCGACCAACGCGGATTGCAGCCAGACGACAGACCGTGGCGTACCTCACGACCGGGTCTTTCTTCGAGACTAAGCGGGATGATACGTTGAGTCAACCATTTGAATGGTCAGTCCTAAATGACGTGAGGTGACTGCGGTGGCAACGACGCCCCTCGGCGTGTTTCAGTTCGCCCACGACCACGGAGTCCCAGCGCGAGAACTCGTGTCCCTGCTCGGCGGGAAAGGAGCCGGCCTGGCGGAGATGACCGCCGCGCTGGGGATGAACGTTCCCCCCGGCTTCACGATCTCAGTTCCGGTTTGTCGGGCATGGCAACAGTCCGGCTGGCCGAACGGCCTGGACGACGAGATCGACAAGCACGTCCGGCTGCTCGGCGAACAGATGGGGCGCACGTTCGGCGACCCGGAGGATCCGCTGCTGCTGGCCGTCCGCAGCGGTGCTCCCGTGTCGATGCCCGGGATGCTCGACACCGTGCTCAATCTGGGCCTGACCGACAAGACCGTGGAAGGTCTCGCGCGGGCGTCGTCGGACCCGGTGTTTGCCTGGGACAGCTACCGGCGGTTCGTGACCATGTTCGCCGCCACGGTCATGGGGGTCGGCCGCTCGCTGCTGGACGTCGGCCCCGCGGCACGGGACGAGGAAGGTCTCCGCCAGCAGGTACGCACGCTGCGGGAGCGGATCGTGCGGGCCGCGGGGCGGGACCTGCCGCAAGACCCCTGGCAACAGCTGCGCGAGGCAGTGGAGGCGGTGTTTTCCTCGTGGAACTCCGATCGGGCCCGGGCCTACCGCGCCAAGGAGGGCATCGCCGACGACCTGGGCACCGCCGTCAACGTGCAGTCCATGGTCTTCGGCAACCGCGGCCCGAGGTCGGGAACCGGGGTGGTGTTCACTCGGAACCCGTCGACCGGTGAACCCGAGCCGTACGGCGACTACCTGGTGTGTGCGCAGGGCGAGGACGTGGTGTCCGGCTCGGCCAACACGATGCCCGTGGCGGAGCTGCGTAACCACCAGCCGCAGGTCTACGAGGAACTAGTCGACGCGCTGCGACGGCTGGAGATCCACTACCGGGACATGTGCGACGTCGAGTTCACCGTCGAGGAGGGTCGCCTCTACTTGCTGCAGACCCGGGTCGGCAAGCGCAGCGCAGTGGCCGCGGTACGGATCGCCGTGGACATGGTGTCCGACCCGGACATCGCCCTGAGCAAGGCCGAGGCTCTCCAGCGCGTCAGCCGCGAGCAGCGCGAGGCAGCCAGGACCGAGATCACCAACAGAGTGCGCACCGCCGACGACGCGATGCCGCTGGCCACCGGCCTGGGCGCGTCGCCTGGACGGGCCACCGGGCGCGTCGTGTTCAGCGCCGAGGCTGCCGCAGACACCGACGACGACGTCATTCTCGTGCGCCGCGAGACCTCGCCCGAGGATGTCGCCGGGATGGCTGCCTCCGTCGGCATCCTCACCACTCGCGGCGGGCTGGTCAGCCACGCCGCCGTCGTTGCGCGCGGTTGGGGCATTCCCGCCGTCGTCGGTGCGGCCGACCTCGAGCTCGGCCACGACGAGTTCCGAACCGGCGCAGGCGAGGTCGTCCGCGCCGGCGACGTCATCACGATCGACGGCGGCACCGGCCAGGTGTGGCGCGGACGCCCCGAGTCTTCAGCAGCAGGCACCAACGACGCCGAGGAACTGCCACAACTGGCCCAGCTCGAGGAATGGGCCCGGCAGGCGGAGTCGACGCAACAGGGAAGGGAGCTAGTCGGATGAAGGTCGTCGTGGACAGGAGCAAGTGCACCGCGCTCGGCAACTGCGAAACGGTCAAACCCGACTACTTCGAGGTCAACGACGACGGCGAACTCGTGCTCCTGCGGGAGGACGTGCCCGAAGCGGAGCGCGCCGCCGTGGAGGAGGCCATTGCCGCCTGTCCGACGGGTGCGCTGTCGCTGCAGGAATGACTGAGCGATGACGACCAGCGTATCCCCGCACCACGTGGTGGTGGTCGGTGGCGGACTGGCTGGCCTGCGGGCCGTGGAGGCCGCGCGCAGAGCAGGCTTCGCCGGCAAGCTCACCCTGATCGGCGAGGAGACCGAGCCGCCCTACGACCGGCCGCCGCTGTCGAAGGAGTTCCTCACCGACCCCGCCGCGGCGGTGCCGTACTACGACGGCGCCGCCGCCCTGACCACCGAGCTCGACGTCGACATGCTTCTCGGCGACCCCGCCACGGGCCTGGACGTCGCCGAGAAGGTGATCATGTGCGGAGACCGTGTCGTGCCCTACGACTCGTTGCTCGTGGCCACCGGTGTCACCGCGCGTCGCATTCCCGGCACCGATCAGCTCGCCGGAGTCCACGTGCTCCGCACCCTGTCGGACGCCCGGGCGATCCGCGCCGCGCTCGACGACGGAGCGCGTTCAATCGTGGTTGTCGGAGCCGGATTCGTCGGTTCCGAGGTCGCCTCGGCGGCCCGGCAGCGCGGGTTGGACGTGACGATCGTCGAAGCCCAGGCGACACTGCTGACCCGTTCGGTCGGGCAATCCGCCGGTCGGGCATTGGCCGCGCTGCATGCCCGGCACGACACCGACCTGCGCTGCGGGGTGACGGTCGAGCGCTTCGAAGGAGGCGGACGAGTCGAGGCGGTCGTGTTGTCCGACGGCAGCCGCATCTCCGCCGACCTAGTCGTGGTCGGCATCGGCGCCGACCCGGCTACCGAATGGTTGGATGGCTCCGGTGTGCCCGTGGACGACGGAGTCGTCTGCGACCCGACGCTCCGGGCCGCCGACGGGGTGTGGGCCGCCGGGGACGTCGCTCGCTGGTACAGCCCGGACTTCGAGCGTCACATTCGAGTCGAGCACTGGACCAACGCCGCCGAGCAGGCTGCCCACGCCATGCGCAACCTGCTTCGCCCGGATGCCGCGACCCCCTACCGGCACATCCCCTACTTCTGGTCCGACTGGTACGGCCAGCGCATCCAGTTCGCGGGCCTGCCGGTCGGGGATCCAGAGGTCGTGTCCGGCGCGTGGGACGCCAACGCCTTCGTCGCACTGTACAGGGACGACGACCGGCTCGTCGGAACGCTGACGCTCAACCGGCAGGGCGACATCATGAAGTACCGTCGGCTGATCGCGCAGCGTGCGTCGTGGGACGAAGCGCTCGAGTTCGCCGCGAAGCGCCAGGCCGCCCTCGGCGCGGCCTGCTGACCTCGCTCGCCGGACGGCGAAGGGCCCCGACATGAGTTGGCGCCCTTCGCCGTCTCCATTCGCGGCGGTTCCGCGCTCACCGAGACCGTCAGGACGGTGCCGCAAAGCGACCTGGCGTGACAGGCGGCAAGCCTTTTTGTACGGACATCGATTGCGCAATTGCGGCGCTGCAATCGTACGCCGTCACGCCTGTGGAATGCGCATACGAAACGGTCCAGTACCCTTCCGCGGATTCGCCGCGACCACGGGGCAGCCGCTCGGACAATCTCTCGCCCCGACCTCCGTGCTCCGAACTGCCAATCCCGCGCACTGCCCCGATTGCCGGTCGCACGGCGCGGGAAAGACCGCCCGGCCCTCGGCGCGCCAGCAAGCGGCTCAGGTGGGGCGGTCGGGCTAGTCGCCCAGGACGGTGGCGTGGCCGCTCGACCAGTGGGGGGCCCCGGCATCGGGCCGGGGCCCCCACCGGTGCGGCTGCCCGGTCAGCCGTCGGCTTCCGTGCGCTCCTTGCCGAGCGTGGCCAGCAGATCCTCGTGCAACTCCATCCACACGTCGTGGTAGCTGCCGCTCATCGGCTTGGCCAGCGCGTCGGTTTCGCCAGCGCGGATCTTCTCTAGCGCCGCGGCGAACCGCGAGCGGTACCGGTCGAACCGGGAGAAGCCGACGGCTGCTGTGGCGAGCACGTCACCGAGCTGCTCGTGCAGCACCTCCAACCGCTCGGTCACGGCGGCCGCGTCGAGCTTGCCGGTCTGCCAGTCGCTGGTGAGCTGCTTGAACTCGGCATTCGGCACCAAGAAGCGCTCGTAGGCCTCGGTCACCTTCGCCTCGGCCTCGCGCGACTGGGTGTCGCGGCGCAGTAGCACGTGTCGCGCCTTGCCCGCCGGGGTGAGCGAGAAGCCCGCGACCTTGCCGGTGCGCTCCTTGGTGTGGCCACGCTCGGTGGTGTCGGCCAGCACCGCCGCCACCGTCTCGGTACTCAGCCCGGTCGACTCGGCCACCGCCGCAGGCGTGGCGAACCCGCGGACCCGCAGCGCGTGCAGCACCTGGAACTCGTTGTCGTCGCCCCTCAGCTCCGACGACTCCTGTTCCGGCACCGGATTGCCCCACGAGCCGGTGAGGAACAGCCGCGGGATCATCTCGGTCGCCACACCGCTGACGATGGTGTCGTAGCAGGCTGCCACCGCTGGGTGGAGGTCGAAGAACTCGTGCTTGGCGACCAGCTCCTCGACCATGCCCGCGGCCCGGGCGATCGGCAGCGCGAACCCAGCAGTGTAGGTCAGCGCACCGGCCTCGATCTTTTCCCGCGTGCTCATCTTGGCGATGCGCTGGTACAGCTGGGCCGACGCCTTCTCACACATGACCCGCAACTGCTCGAGGTCGTCGAGTGTCAGCGTGCGGATCGACTCGATCGGGGCGTCCCACGCGTCGCGCTGGTAGATCGCCACCCCCTTGATGAACGGCACGTAGTTGGCCGGCTTGGTGAACACCGTGGAGATGTCGACGACCTCCACCTCCAGCGGGGTGCCGGGGTCGAAGAACATCGCAACCGTGACCGACCACGGCAGGCCGGAGTCGACGTTGTTCCACGGCCATGCCGGCTCGTTCAGGAAGATGTCGCGGACCAGTACGAACCCGCCGTCCGGCAGCGGATACGGGCCGTGATCACCGACACCGAGCCGGTTGTCGAAGTGCAGCAGGAAGCCCATCAGCTCCGCCGCGCCCTGGAAACGCTGGAACGCCGAGCGCGCCTCGTCGTCGGCCAGGTCGATGCGGTCGGCCATGAACCGGTCGATCCACGACCGCTCGAGCACCTCGGCACGGAAGTTCTTCATGGACGTCAGGAACGCCTCGCCCTCGCCCCACAGGCCGGTGTACAGCCGCCGGACGATGCCGAAGCAGTCCCGGATCCGGTCGGCCTTGTAGTCGAGATCGTGCAAGTTGAGCTCGAGCGCGATGCCACGACCGAACGACGGTGCAGTGGCAAGCGCCCACAGGTGAAGCATGTTGATCTTGGTGCCGATCTCCGTCCGACCGCGACGGCCGATCTCGATCATGCCGTCGATGCCGACCTTGTCCTCGATCGCGCGCAGCCAGTCCGGGTGGCGGAACCAGCAGTGCATGATTCCCATCGCCTCGTACTCCTGGCGCGGGATCAGCCCGGACTCGCCCTCGGTGGCACGCGCGGCCAGCGCGTTCCACTCATTCCACGTGTAGTACCGGATGGCCTCGTTGACCTCCTGCACGGTCAGGTCGCGGTAAAGCGAGTCCTTGTCGCCGTAGAGCACCCGGGTCTTCATCTCGGCGCGCATGATCTTGTCGCCTTCCACGCCCCGGGGCACCGTGCCGCCGAACTTGGTCAACAGGAGCTGGATCTGCTCCATCTCCTCCGGGCTCATCTGCGGCTTGGCGTCGGCCGACGCCGGCGAGTTGTCCACCGGGGCGCCCACCTCGACGCTGACCCGACCCTCGGGGCGTGTGCGACAGTCCAGCCGAACACGCACACCGTCGGCCGGGATGATCTCGCCTCGGCCGCTGCGCACGCCCTCGGTGAACTGCACCGACATGATGCACGGGATGCCGTACTCTCGGCACAGGATGCCCAGGTGACTCTCCGGCGCTCCCTGAAGAGTGATCACGCCCCGCACGCCGGCGTTGAGGGCCATGGTCAGGAATGTCGTGGTACCGCCTCGCACGACCACGACCACGTTGCTGACGTCGTCGGTGTTCTCGACGAACGAGATGACGTCCTCCGGTGTGTCGAGCCAGCGAACGATGCCTTCCACGACGTCGGGTGTCTCGTAGACGTTCAGACCGGTCCCGACGTGCTTGAAACCGTCCTCCTGCACGGCGACGTCGGTGATCTCTGCAGACTGGGACATGCACTCTCCTTCGGCGGTAGGTGTCAGAGCTGGTTCGCCAGGAAGTCGTCGGCGCGCAGGTCGAGCGCCATCTGGGCGCCGTGCCGAAGCAGCCGCCGGTACATCACGTCGGTGCGGTCGGACCGCTTCACGGTGCAGATCGGGGGCACCAGCATCAAAAGCGTGGCGAACGAGGCGTGGCGGTAGGCCTGCCACGCCTCCTCGAACGACCACGCGACGCCGCGCGCCGCCAGATCGTCGACGTGCCGGGCGATCTCGACTCTCTCGACGGCCCGGCGACGCTCGGGCCCGACCGAGGTTGCCAGCAAATAGGCGACATCGAACATCGGGGCTCCCCACCCGACCGTCTGCCAGTCGAGGACGACGACGCGTGCCGGGTCGGCGGGGTCGAACAGCATGTTGTCGACGCGGTAGTCGTGGTGGCTCAGCGAGAACGGGCCTCCCAACGACATCGCCCAGGTCTCCGCGTGTCGTGTGAAGCGCTCGATCTGCTCGCGCAGCGCGGTGGGAAAGTCCGCCGTCAGTTCACGGCCGACCTCGACCCACGAGCGCCGCATCCGCTCGGCGATGTCGGGGATCGGCACTCCCTGCCGGCGGTGCAACCAGTCGGCGCCGGCCAGTTCCCGGTCGGCCCAGAACGGCGCCTGCAACCGAGCCAGTTGCTCACGGAGCCGACGCAGGGTGTCGGTTGCCACATCACGGAACTGGTCACCGGGCACCATATGGGTGAGGTCCTCCAGCAGCAGTGCGCCCGGTGCGCCGTTGTGCTCGAACGTCCCGTAGAAACGCGGGACGCTCACATCGGTTCTTTTGGCCAACTCCCGGTAGAAACGGACCTCACGCTCGTAGGCACCTAGCGAGGCCGCGGTGCGGGCGGCCGCCTCGTCGACCGTGGGCAGCTTGGCGATCACCGATCGCGGACCGGAGCCGCGACGGTGCCAGCGCAGCGACAGGCGGAAGGTGTCGGCCATCGCGCCGATCCCCACCGGCTGAGCCGTCGCCGCCACTAGCTCCGCGTCAGGGCTCACCGCCCCCGACGCGGTCATCGCGGCGGCGACCGTCACCGTGTCGAGGTAGCCGGGAACACCCGTGATACCGGTCACGCGCCCAACGTAGGAGAGCGCGCCCGGTGAGCTCAAACTCACACAGGCGCGCTCGACTGGAGAAACCTCCACCGCCGCGGCACCGCAACTAGTCGCGAACGCCCTGGTCAGAGGAGGGTCACGAGGAGCTCACGCCATCGTCAGCCCCCCGCTGACCGACAGCGTCTGACCGGTGATGAACCCGGCGGCGTCGGAGGCCAGGAACACCACGGCGGGACCGATGTCCTCGGGTGTTCCCAAGCGCTTCATCGGAATCCCCTTGACCATGCTCGCGATGACCTTGTCGGCGTCGCCGCCCTGGCCGGTGGCGAACTTCCGCAGTGCCGGGGTGTCCGTCGGCCCGGGGCAGACCGTATTAGCGGTGACCCCCTTGGTGGCCACCTCGCGCGCCAGCGTCTTGGTGAACGCGATGATGCCGCCCTTCGCACCGGAGTACACCGCCTCCAGTGACGACCCGACCCGGCCGGCGTCCGAGCCGATGTTGACGATGCGGCCGAAGCCGCGGTCGATCATGCCCGGCAGCACGGTGTGCATCACGCGCAGCGGACCCTTGAAGTTGATCTGCAGGATCTTGTCCCAGAACTCCTCAGTGGTCGTGACGAACGGCATGAAGTCGTCCCACCCGGCGTTGTTCACCGCGATCTCGACCGGGCCGAGCTCGGACTCGACGGACGCCACGGCGGCACGCACCGACTCGGTGGAAGTGACGTCCATCTCCACCGCAATGGCCTCGCCGGTGGCCGACAGCTCCTGGGCGGTCTGCTGCGCGGCGGCGAGATTGAGGTCGGCGATCGCGACCCGGTGTCCTGCTTCGACCAGCGCGGTCGCGATTCCTCGGCCGATTCCCTGGGCCCCGCCGGTGACGAGGGCGACGCGGTTGCTCACTGCTGTTTCTCCTTCGCTGTGCCGGTGGCGCTGCCGGACCGGCTGGCCGTGCAGCAGGCCGCCGGTTCGTGCACGCCGATCCACGGTTCACGGTGTCCGCGCGGGTGAGGCTCACGGCGTCCCGGACCACACGATCGGCCCGGCGACGACGGAATGGCTGGTCAGCTTGCGTCCGATAACCTCCTGCGCCTCGCGCGCGGCGGCGATGACGGCCACGAGGTCCACCCCGGTCTCCACGCCCATCTCGTGGAACATCGACACCAGGTCCTCGGTGGCGATGTTCCCGGTCGACCCCTTGGGCACCGGGCAGCCGCCCAGCTCGCCGAAACTGGACTCGAAGCTGGTGCAGCCCGCCTCGAGCGCAGCGTAGGCGTTGGCCAGGCCCTGACCGCGGGTGTTGTGGAAGTGCGCGGTGGTCTCGATCCCGGGCAGCCGTTCGATCGCCGCGGCGAAGAACCGCGACGCGTACGCCGGGTTGCACATCCCAGTGGTGTCGCCGAAGCCGATCTCGGTGGCGCCGGATTCGGCGAACTCCTCGGCCAGACCCAACACCCGGTCCATGGGCACCGGTCCTTCGAACGGACAGCCGAACGACGTGGCGATGACTGCGCAGTAGTCGAGCCCTTCGGCGAGGATCCGCCTGCCCATCTTCTTCACGTCGGCCATCGTCTCGGCCACGGTGCGGTTGATGTTTCGCTTGTTGTGCGTCTCGCTCGCGCTGACGAACAAGGCGACTTGCTCGAAGCAGTCACGCACCCGCAGCGCGTTGTCCAGCCCCTTGCTGTTGGGGACCAGCACCATGCGCTGCACGTCGTCGGGCAGGTCGACGCCGCGGAGTACCTCCACACCGTCCGATAGCTGCGGGATCACGTCGGGACGCACGAAGCTGGCGATTTCGATGCGCTTCAGGCCGGCGCGGCCGAGCGCGTTGATCAGGCGGATCTTGTCCCGGGTCGGGATGGTTTCCGGTTCGTTCTGGAAACCGTCCCGCGGACCCACCTCCCGGATGTGGACCCGCCGGGTCTCCCCCTCGGTGGCATTGGGATAAACGGGCATTGCCTCAGACCTCCTGCTCGGCGAGTGCCTTCTCGAGGGCCTCGCGGTGTTCGGGCGCCGCGATCTTGATCAAGCGGGCGGCGCGCTCGGCCACGGTGCACCCGGTCAGCATCGCCACTCCGTGCTCGGTCACCACGGCGTCGACGTCGACACGGGCCGTGGTGACCACGCCACCGCTCAACCTCGGAACGATCGTCGACTCGGTGGTGTCCCCGGTCCCGCGGGTCGACCGCAGCGCGATGATCGACCGGGCGCCGGTCAGCGAAGCGGCCCGGCTGAAGTCGACCTGACCGCCGACCGCACCGATGTGCACGTGCCCGGCCAGCTCCGCGCCGACCTGACCGAGCAGGTCGACCTCGATGGCAGAGTTGATCGACACCAGTGACTTCAGATGCGACAGCACCGCGGGTGCGTGCGTGTAGCTGGCGGGTCGGAACACGATCGGGAACTCCCGCAGTCGGTAGTAGCCGTCGCCGGAGCACAGCGCCGCGCCCGTGACGGCGACCCCCGGGTCGATCTCCTTCTTCGCATTGGTGATCGCGCCCTTCTCCATCAGGTCGAGCACGCCGTCGGTGATCATCCCGCTGTGGAACCCGAGGTCGTGATGGCCCGCTAGTGCCGCGAGCACCGCCGACGGCAGCGTTCCCACCCCGATCTGGATCGTGGCCCCGTCGTCGATAATCGACGCCACGTTCTCGGCGATGCGCATGTCGACGTCGTCGCCGGGCCTGCTCGGCGAGGCGCGCAGCGGCCGGTCGGTCTCGATCACAGCGGCGAACCGGGACAGCGGCAGCCGCGGTCCGCCAATCGTCCGGGGCATGCGATGGTTGATCTCCGCCAGCAGCACGCGGGTGTGCTGGACGGCGTCGGCGACGTAGTCGACCCCGACACCGAGCGTCACCATGCCGTCAGCGTCCGGTGGGGAGACCTGGATCATGCCGACGTCGTTGGGGAGCTGACCGAGCGCGAACATGCGCGGCAGCGCCGAGTAGTGGCACGGCACGACGTCGAGCCGCCCGTTGCGGCTCAGCTTCCTCAGCACACCCAGGCCGCCGTAGGACAGCACGGTGAGGTTGTCCGGGATGTCGTGGGTGAGCCGGGCGTTCCACGTCAGCCCGGAGAACGCGCGTACGGGACCGATGCGGTCCACGGCGTCCAACAGCTGGTTGACCAGTGGCTCGGGCTCGGCGCTGCCCTGCCCCCACCACACACCGTCGCCGGCGTGAACGAACTCCGCGACGTCCATGACTTTCGCCTTCAGACCCGTTGCACCAGGGTGGCCGTGCCCAATCCGCCGCCGCAGCACATCGTCACCAGGCCGAGCTCGACGTCACGTCGCTCCATCTCGGCCAGCAGCGTCGCGAACAGCCGTGCGCCGGACGCCCCCACGGGGTGACCGAGCGCGATGGCGCCGCCGTTGACGTTGACGCGCTGCATGTCGGGCTTGAGTTCGCGTTCCCAGGCCAGTACCACCGACGAGAACGCCTCATTGATCTCGATCAGGTCGATGTCGTCGATCGACATCCGGTTGCGCTCGAGCAGTTTCCGCGTGGCGGGAATCGGACCGGTCAGCATGATCGCCGGGTCCACTCCGACGGTCGTCTGGTCCAGGATCCGGGCTCGTCTAGTCAGTCCCAGCCGTGCCACGGCTTCGTCGGAGGCCAGCAGGACGCCGGCGGCGCCGTCGGTCAGGGGTGACGAGCTCGCCGCAGTGACCTTGCCGCCCTCGGGGCGGAACACGGGTTTCAGGTCCGCCAGTTTCTCCAGCGATGTTCCCGGGCGGATGCCCTGGTCACTGGCGCGGACCTCGCCGTCGAGGTCCATCGGGATCATCTCGCGGACGAACCGTCCCGCGTCGACCGCGCGAGCGGCCAGCGTGTGCGATCGCACCGCGAACTCGTCCATCTCCCGGCGGCTGATCCCCCACCGGTCGGCGATCCGCTCGGCGGCCTCGCCCATCGACGGGAAGTCGTAGCGTTCGAGCAGTTCGTCCGGCCACGCCCGACCGTAGAGTTCCTCGATCCTGCCGACCGCGTCCATCGGGACGTGGCCCATGTGCTCCACGCCGCCGGCCAAAACGACGTCGTGCGTCCCGGAGGCGACCAGGGCGGCTCCCATCTCAACCGCGGTTTGCGCCGACCCACAGCGGCGGTCGAGCACGGTGGCCGGGATCTCGTGCGGGTAGCCCGCCTGCAGCCATGCGTTGCGTGCGACGTTGCGCGACTGTTCGCCGAACGGCGCGGTGCAGCCGATGACGATGTCCTCCACGTCGGTCGGCGCGATGCCGGTGGCCGCCAGCAGCGCTCGGTAGACGGCGCCCAGCATCTCGTTGGGATGCACGTCGCGGAACCAGCCCCGTTCCGGGTGCGCCCTCCCCATCGGCGTGCGCAGGGCCTCGACGATCCAGGTGTCGCGTCCGGTGCCGGCGAAGACCACTCACATCACCATCCCGCCGTCGACCGGCAGTACCTGTCCGGTGATGTAGGAGGCGGCGTCGCTGGCGAAGAACACGAACGTCGGCGCGATCTCGCCGGGCTCGGCCCAACGCCCCATCGGCACACGTGCCAGGGTCTTGGCCGCAAGCTTGTCGTTGGTGCGGATGTTCTGCGTCATCGCCGTGGCGGCCAGCGGCGCGACCGCGTTGACGCAGATGTTGCGGCGTGCCAGTTCTTTGGCCAACGACTTGGTCAGGCCGATGATGCCGGCTTTCGCCGCACCGTAGTTGACCTGGCCGATCGTGCCGGTCAAGCCCGCCGCAGAGGTGACGTTGATGATCCGCCCGGTACCGTCGTCCGGCAAGTACGGCAATGCGGCCCGGCTGACGGTGAACGCCCCGCCGACGTGCACGCCGAGCACCAGTTCGAATTTCTCCGGTGTCATGTCGGCGAACATCGCCGGGGCGATCACGCCAGCGTTGTTGACCAGGATGTGCAGGGTGTCACCGGCCAGTCGCGCGGCCCGCTCGGCGGCGGATCTCGCCTGGTCGGCGTTGCGCACGTCGAGTTCGGCGGCGTCGGCCGCGCCCCCGGCGGCGGTGATCTCGCCGGCGACGGTCTCGGCGGCCGCTGGGTCAAGGTCGGTGACGAGTACGGACGCGCCGGCAGCCGCGAACGCTCGTGCCACCGCCGCACCGATGCCGTTTCCGGCCCCGGTGATCAGTGCGGAACGGCCGTCGAGTCGGAACACATCCGGCGATACCACACCAGCCATGTCAGTAGCTCCTGGGTAGTCCGAGAACGTGCGAGCCGAGGAAGTTGAGCACCATCTCCTGGCTCAGCGGGGCGATGCGGGTCAGGCGTGCCTCGCGGAAGTACCGGGCGACGTGGTACTCCTCCGAGTAGCCCATGCCCCCGTGGGTCTGCAGCGCGCGGTCTGCCGCCTCGAACCCGGCTTCGGCGCACAGGTACTTGGCGGTGTTCGCCTCGCGGCCGCAGGGCAGGCCGCGGTCGTACAGCCAGGTGGCCTTGCGCAGCATCAGCTCGGCGGCGTCCAGCTTGGCGAGCGAGTCGGCCAGCGGGAACTGGATGCCCTGGTTCTGCCCGATCGGACGGCCGAACACCTCGCGTTCGTTGGCGTAGCGGACGGCCCTTCGCAGCGCTGCCCGGCCGATGCCGAGCGCTTCCGCGGCGACCAGGCAGCGTTCCGGGTTGAGACCGTCGAGCAGATAGTAGAAGCCCTTGCCTTCCTCGCCGACCCGGTGGGACGCGGGCACCCGCAGGTCGTCGATGAACAGCTCGTTGGAGCTGACGGCGTTGCGACCCATCTTGCGGATCGGTCGGATGTCGATGTGGTCGCGGTCGAGGTCGGTGAAGAACAACGTGAGCCCGTCCGTCTTGCGCGGCGAGTCCTCGAACTTCTGGGTGCGGGTCAACAGCAGGATCTTCTCCGACTCGAGCGCTTTGGAGATCCACACTTTGCGCCCGTTGATCACGTAGTCGTCGCCGTTCCGCCGGGCGAACGTGGTGATTCGGGTGGTGTCCAAGCCGGCGCCGGGTTCGGTGACTCCGAAGCACACGTGCAGCTCGCCGCTGGCGATACGGGGCAAATTCTCCCGCTTCATCTCCTCCGAGCCGTGCAGGACGACCGGGTGCATGCCGAAGATCGACATGTGCAGCGAGCTGGCGCCGTTCATACCGGCACCGGACGCGGCGACTTCCTCCAGCAGCAGGGACGCCTCGGTGATGCCGTACCCGTGCCCCCCGTACTCCTCGGGAGTCGTGATGCCGAGCCAGCCGGCTTTGGCGAACGCGTCGTAGAACTCGTGCGGGAACTCGTGTGCCGTGTCCGTCTCCATCCAGTACTGGTCGTCGAACTTGGCTGCCAGCTCGGCGACCGCCTTCCGGATGGTCTGCTGGTCCTCGGTGAGCTCGAAGTCCATGGTTGTGCGCGTCCTCCTCGCCTACGGCCGCCTCGCCGCAATGGACGACTCATTAAATGGTTAGACCAAACTAACTTTAGACAAGCCGTAGGCTGTCTGCCAACAGGTCGTTCCACACCGCTGGAGATCCGAACAGGTACTCGTCGAGCCGGGCGCGCTTGTAGAACAGGTGCAGATCGTGCTCCCACGTGTAACCGATCGCACCGTGGATGGTGAGCGCCGTGTCCGCCGCACGCGAGCCGGCTGCGGTGACCTGCGCTTTCACCGCCGCGGCGTGCCGCAGCCGATCCTCGTGGGCGCGGTCGAGCGACGCCGCCGCGTAGTAGACACCCGACCGGCCGGCTTCGACGCCGACCAGGATGGACACCGCGGCGTGTTTCACCGCCTGGAACGAGCCGATCGGGACGCCGAACTGACGGCGCTGCCCGCTGTACTCGACGGCCATGTCGAGCATGCGCTGCATCGCGCCGAGCGAGTCCGCCGCGGTGAGTACCGCGGCAAGCCTCGCCATCTCGTCCAACACCGCCGTCGCGTCGACGTCCAGCGCGGCCGAGGGCGCGTCGTCGAGTGTGACATCGGCGACCGACCGCGTTCGGTCCAGCAGCGACCGACGGCGCACCTCCACCCCGGGCCCATCGGCCGTCACCAGTCGTAACGCCACGCGACCGTCGGCGGCGCGCACCGGCGCCACAAACGTGCCGGCCCGGTCGGCACCGAGCACGCGCGCCGCCCGACCGCTGACCCTCCCCTGATCGTCCACGCGCAGCCACGGTGCCGAGGAGGGCACCCGCTCGGCCGGGACCAGCACCGCGGCCGGCGAGGAGCCCTCGATCGCCTCCGCCACCACCTCGGCTCGTCCGGCCAGCGCGGGCACGGCGAGCACCGTCGCCATCCAGGCGGCACTCGGCGCCGCGGCGCGCGCCAGCTCCTCCGCAGTCAGCGCCAGTTCGACGACGCCGCCACCCTGACCGCCCAGCCTCTCGTCGATACCGACGCCAGCCATGCCGTCGGCGGCGTACCGTCGCTCGAACTCGCTGATGTCACCGCTGTCCAGCCACCGGCGCACGGTGGCGACCGGTGCGGTGTCCGCGAGCCAGTCACGCAGGGCGTCGCGGTAGTCCTCCTGCTCCTGCGACAGCTTCCACTCCATGAAAATCCTTCCGGCTGTGGCGGGGAACAGCGAAACCACAGGCAGCTGTCCCGCCGCGGGAGATACGACTGCTACATTAGGTACGACCATTTCATCTGCGTTCGCACAGTGATTTCAGGAAGGCCCAGGGATGGCGAATTCGGCCAAGGCGGAGAATTCCGACGGGCGTCGTCCGGTCAAGCTTTCGCCGATGCAGGTACCCAAGGCCTCCGACGTTCTCGCCAACGACCTGCGCGAACGCATTCTTCGCGGGGAGTTCCCAGAAGGCACCGCACTGCCACCGGAGCGCGATCTGGTGGCGCAGACCCAGATGAGCCGCACCACCGTGCGCGAGGCGCTGCGTATCCTCGAGGTCCAGGGACTGGTGCAGATCCGCACCGGCCGTTCCGGCGGGGCGTTCGTGCAGCGCCCGGGCGAGGCGGCGATCGCCAACTCGGTCAGCTTGACCATCCGCGGCCGACGTATCCGGCTGGCGGCCCTGATGGAGACCCGCGAAGCCATCGAACCGTCGTGCGCGCGCCTGGCCGCCCGGTACCGCACCGACGAGGACCTCGAGGCGCTCGAGCGCGCGAACGCCGCCATGACGCTCGACTCCCCGCTCGCGGACTTCCTCACCGCCAACATCGACTGGCACGTCGCGGTGGCCCAGGCTTCGCACAACGAATTGCTCATCGGCTTCATGCGCGCGTTGTCCCGGGCCATTTACGAATCCACCGACAACTCCGCGTTCGTGGACGCGGAAGTCCGCAAGGAGACGATTCGGGCACATCGCCTCATCATCGATGCCATCCGGGACCGGGACCCCGAGGCGGCGGTGCGTCGCATGAGCAGGCACGTCCACGTGTACGCCGACTCGGCGCTGAAGATGGAGCAGCGCACCGCCATCGAGGTGCCTGAGTCCTGACGGAGAGGTCATCGCTGCCCCTGCAGCAGCGTCCTGATCTCGTCAACCGCCTCGGGGTTCTCCGCACCGGACAGGTCGCCGGGGTCCGTACCCAGCACCGCGGCGCGGATCGCCCGTCGCATGATCTTGGCCGACCGGGTCTTCGGCAGCCGCTCCACACGCACCACACGGCTGGGTGCGAACGGCTTGCCCACGCCTTCGGCGACCAGCCGGCGCACCCGCTCGGCAACGGCCTCCTCGTCGAACCCGTCGGTGTGTTGCTTGGCGACGTAGAAGATCCAGACGGCCTCGCCCTTGGCCACGTCGGGCACGCCGACGACCGCGGACTCGGCGATCGCCTCGTCGGTGGCGACCACCGACTCGATCTCGGCGGGCGCCACCCGTTTGCCGGCCACGTTCATCACGTCGTCCGACCGGCCGAGGATGAACCACCCGCGCTCGTCAACGAGCGCGTGGTCGCCGTGCCGCCACAAGCCCTCGAACGTGCTCCAGTACTCCTCGAAGAACCGCAAGCCGTCGTCGTCGTTCCAGATCCCGCGCGTCATCGACGGCCACGGCTGACGGCACACCAACTCACCGATCTCGCCCCTTACCGGTCGACCGGCGTCGTCCACGACGTCGACGTCCATGCCGAGCGCCGGACCGCCCAACGAGCAGCTCGCGATGGGTTCGACCGGGTACGGGCACAGGAACGAGCCACCGACCTCGGTGCCTCCGGAGAAGTTGATGACCGGCACACGTCCGCCGAACACGTCGGCAGCCAGCCACTCGTACGACTCCGGGTCCCACGGCTCGCCGGTGGAGCCGAGGATCCGCACACTGGACAGGTCCGTGCGCGGCTTCTGTCCCGCGGCTCGTAGCGTGCGGATCAACGTCGGGCTCACCCCGAGCATCGAGATGCGGTGGCGCTCGACCAGCTGCCACAACCGATGCGTGTCCGGTACGTCGACGGATCCCTCGTACAGCAGCAGCGTGCCACCGGTGCCGTGGGTGCCGAAGATCGACAGCGGACCCATGATCCAGCCCATGTCGGTGACCCAGCAGAACACCCGCCCCGGCGCCATCTCGAACCCGTAGGACACCTCAGCGGCGGTGCGGACGACGAAGCCGGCGTGTGTGTGCACCGCGCCCTTCGGCTTGCCGGTGGTGCCGGACGTGTAGGCCAACAGCAGCACGTCACCGGCCGACGTCCGTTCCACGTGGGGATCGGGTGCCGACGCGAGCAGCTCGCCCCACGCGACTTCTCCGCCGCCCAGCCGAACGCCGCGTCCCAGGTTGTCCACCACGACCACCGTGTCGACGCTGGGACACGACCTCAGCGCGGCGCGCATGGTGTCCAGCAACGGGAGTGGCTTGCGACGGCGGATCGTCCCGTCGGCGGTGATCACCGCTTTCGCCGCGGCGTCCTGCACCCGGCTGGCGATCGCCGGAGCGGCGAAACCGGAGAACAACGGCACCAGCATCGCGCCGATACTCGCGACCGCGTAGGCAGCCACCACGGCTTCCACCGACATCGGCAGGTAGACCGCCACCGCATCCCCTTTGCGGATGCCTCGGGCCCGCAGTCCGGCGCGCAACCGCGCCACCTGGTCGGCCAGCTCGGCGTAGCTGACCGTGCGGACGGTGCCGTCCTCGGCCTCGTGGATCACCGCGGTCGCGTTCGGGGTGCGCGTCACCCACTTCGCCAGGCAGGCGTCGACGGCGTTCAGTCCGCCGCCCACGAACCACTCGGCGTGCGCAATCCCCCTGCTGGTGTCGACGATCTGCCGGTACGGCTGGTGGAAGTCGATCTCCAAGTCCTTGACCACCGTCTGCCAGAACGCGCCGATGTCAGCCACGGACGCCGCCCGCAGGTCGTCGATCGTGGCGACGTTCATGCGCCGCATGAGCCGGGCGACGTTGCTGTTGTCCAGGTAGTCGGCACTGGGCTGCCACACGTACGTCAATTGGCCTCCTCAGCGACGGGGCATGCCGAGAATCCGCTCGGCCGCGATGTTGCGTTGGATGAACGTGGATCCGCCGGCGATGGCGGTGCCACGGGACTGGTTGGCCAGGCGCAGCCAGCGGCGGGACCGCTCACTGGTGTCGTCGACGTCGTCGAGGCCGAACTGTCCCCCCAGCGGCGCGAGCGACAGCCGGAAGTCGGCGAGATCCTCCACTAGCGGGCAGAAGTAGAGCTTCCCGATCGACGTGACCGGACCCGGCGGGGCACCGTGCGACGCGCCGGTGATCACCCGCTGGTTGACGGCGTGGTGGATCATGGCCCGCCCCCACAGGTCGGCGACCCGCTGGCGGATGCGCGGGTCGGCCCCCAGGGGTTTGCCGTGCTCGTCGGTCATCTGCCGGATGTCGGCGATGATGTCGTTGACGGCCCTGGTGGTGTTGACGCGGCCGGTGGCGATCGCGACCCGTTCGAACGACAGCGTGCCCATCGTGACCTTCCAGCCGCCGTCGACCTCGCCGACCACCAGCTCGTCCGGTACGAACACGTCGTCAAGGAACACCTCGTTGAACTCCGCCTCGCCGAGCATGTGCTTGAGCGGGTTGACGGTGATGCCGTCGGAGTCCATCGGCAGCAGGAAGAACGTGATTCCCCGATGGCGCTGCTTGTCCGGGTCGTTGCCACCGGTGCGGGCCAACAGGATCGCGTACGAGGCGATCTGCGCCCGGCTGGTCCAGATCTTCTGACCGGTGACGCGCCACCCGCCCTCGACCTTGACGGCCTTGGTACGCAGGCTGGCCAGATCGGACCCGGCCTCGGGCTCGGAGAACAGCTGGCACCAGATGTGCTCGCCCGTGAGGATGGGCTTCAGGAAGCGTCGTTTCTGCTCGTCGGTGCCGAAGTGCGCAATGGTCGGCCCGCAAAAGTCCTCGCCGACGATGTTGAGGCGTTCCGGTGCGCCCGCGAGGTCGCACTCGGTGGTGAAGATCGCACGCATGCGCTCGTCGAGCCCTTGGCCGCCGTACTCCTTCGGCCACGTCAGCCCAGCCAGCCCGGCGTCGTACAGCATCCGCTGCCACTGCCGCCAGAACGGCACCTTGTCCTCCAGCCGCTCCGGTTCCGGCCACGGCAAGCGCGGCAGCGCGTCGTCGAGAAAGCTCCGGACGCGTTCGCGGAACGCGGCCTCGGCAGGGGTGTCGGCGAGATCCATCAACCCTCCGTGGTCAGGCGGTGTCCTTGGTTCGCGTGCGATCGCTGCCGACCGCGCCGCGCTCGGCGAACGACGGCACGGCCGGATGACCCTCCAGGCGCAGCACCAGCAGCGCGGTCTGCACACTGAGTTGGTCGTCGGCGTCGGACGCGACATCGAGTCCGGTGATGTCGCACACCTTGGCCAGTCGCAGGCGGACGGTGTTCTCGTGAATACCCAGCCGACCTGCCGATTCGCGCACGCTGCGCCCGGTGTCGAAGAAGCACTGCAGCGTGCGCAGCAGGTCGGCGGTGCCTGGTGCCCCGCTGAGCAGCTTGCCCAGCACGTCGCGGACGTAGCGGCGGACGGCGGCGATGTCGCTGTTGGCTACGAACAGCCGGGCCGGGCCGAGCTCGTCCACCGTGACCACGCGCTCGCTCGAACTGGCGAACTGCTGCACACACAGCGCCACTTCGCGTGCTTCGCGGTGGGCCCGCGGCAGTTCGGACGGTGCGGTCACACCGGACACGCCCGCCGCGGCGCCCGCGCGACCCACGGTGGCGATCACCTGCCGCACCGCGTCCTTCACCTGCTGCACGAACCCACAGGTGTCGGCCGCCTCGACCAGCAGAACGACACCGTCACCGACGTGCGTGCCCAGTACTTCCACGCCGAGAAGGGCGGCCAGCTCGTCGGCGAGCTTACGTTCGTCGGATACGTGTCTGTCGGCGGTCTCGGCGACGTGCACCACCACACGGTCGACGTCGACGAGCACACCCAAGTACTCGGCCGCGGCGGCCAGGTCGTCCTCGGCCTCCGGGCCGCGCAACAGTTGCCGGGTGAGAGCGGACCGCGCGTTCCACGACACCCGCGCAATCTTGGCTTGCACCGCGTACTCGCCGGCTAGGTGGAAGGCGGAGCGGCTGGCCAGGACCACGTCGCCGGTGCGGAACCGGCGCGCCACTTCCGCCATCACCAGCCAGGCGAACAGACTCCCACCCCGCGCGACCGGCATGAGCAGATGCCGGCGCACCACTCCGCGCGGCGGATCCGGCTCGATCACCAGTGGCTCGGCCGCGGTGAGGTCGACCGGACCGTTGTGCTCGAGCAGCAGGTCGACATCGGGGGGCGCGAAGTCCGAGCCCCGGTTGCGCACCGACCTCGCCACCACCCGACGCCGCTGGTCGATCAACCACAGCGGGTTCGGCGTCATCTCGACGATCTCGCGCACAAGACCGGCGATACCCTTGCCCGCTGCAGCGGCCTGCGACAAGCGCATCTCGATCGCCAGCCGCCGGCTCAATTCGTCGCACCGTTGCTGCAGCGTGGCGACGTCAGCACGGAAGTATGCGGTGGTCATGCCAGCTTCTTCGCGATGTCTGCCCGCAGGACGTGCTTCTGGATCTTCCCGGTGGCCGTCGTCGGCATCGTCGAGACGACTTCCAGTCGCTCGGGGAACTTCTGCCTGGCGACCTTGCGCTCGGCCAGCAACGCGTTCAGCTCCTCCAAAGTCGGCGGTGAGCCGGGGTCGGCGGGCACCACGTAGGCGCACACCTTCTCGCCCAACCGCTCGTCGGGCATGCCGACGATCGCAACCATGCCGACCTTCGGGTGGGTGACCAGGTGGTCCTCCAGCTCGCGCGCACTGATATTCATGCCACCGCGGATGACGATGTCCTTCAGCCGGCCAGTCACCCGGATGTACCCGTTCTCGTCGGCTCGGCCTAG
The DNA here is from genome assembly GCF_002919275.1 of Thermocrispum sp. NCBI lineage: Bacteria > Bacillati > Actinomycetota > Actinomycetes > Pseudonocardiales > Pseudonocardiaceae > Thermocrispum > Thermocrispum sp. The sequence continues at coordinate 28,787 of NZ_PKFA01000012.1, forward strand.
GTCACCCGATCGCGAGAAACCGTCGGGGGTGAACAGCTTCGCGGTCTCCTCCTCGTTGCGGAAGTACTCGATCATGTGGCTCGGGCCGCGGTAGGCGATGTCACCTTCCTCCCCCCGTGGTACCTCCCTGCCCTCTTTGTCGACGATCTTCACCTCGGCGCCCGCCAGTGCGCGGCCGTCCGACGTTGCCGACCGCTCCGCCGGGTCGTCGATCGTGCACATAGTGGTGAGCATGTTCTCCGACCGCCCGTACAGGCTCAGGACGTGGCAGCCGAACATCTCGCGTGCCTTCTCCACCACCGATCCCGGGATCGGGGCACCGGCGCAGATCCACACCCGAAGACTGCTCGGATCGTGCTTGCCCGGGTCGAAGGCGGCTATCAACATCTGCAGGAACGCGGTCGCGGTGACCGCACAGGTGCAGCCGTGCTCCTTGATCCGTTCCAGGCCGACTGCCGGGTCCCAGACGTCCATCAGGTACGACGAGGCGCCATGCAGCAGCGGCAACAGAACGCTGGTGATGATCCCCGTGCTGTGCGTGATCGGTGACGGCCCGAACTGCACGTCCTGTTCGCTGTAGCGGATGCTCTTGGCGATGCCGAGCGCGCTGGCACGCAACGTGTTGAAGGTGTGGAAGCAGCCCTTGGGTCGTGACGTGGTCCCCGACGTGTAGACGATCACGAAGCCGTCGTCCGGGGACGTGTCGGGGCCGGCTTCGTGTTCGAGCCGGTTGATGTCGCCATCGGCGTACAGAGCGTCGAGCGGCTTGCCGTGGGCGAAGCCGAGCGCGCTGCCGGCATGTGTCACGTAGACCTCGCGTAGCTGCGGGTTCTGCTTCTTCAGCTCGGCGAACATTGCGGCGTGGTCGAACCCGCGGAACTTCCCGCATGTGACCACGGTGGATACCCCCGCGTGATCGATGACGTAGGCAACGTCGTTCTCGCGGTAGATGGGCATGATCGGCACCAGAATCGCGCCGATGCGGTTCAAAGCGGCGGCCAGCAGCGGGAACTCGGTCCAGTTGGGCAGTTGGGCGGCGACCCGCTCCCCTCGGCGCACGCCTGCCCGCTTGAGTCCGACGGCCAGACGCAGCGATTTCTCGGCGAACTCGGAGTAGGTCAACGACTCGGCGTCGTCGCAGACGTAGGTCTTGTCCGGGTGCGACGCGGCGCGCGCCCGGACGACTGCGGAGAAGCTGCTGGGCTGCCAGAAACCTGCGCGGTAGTACCGCTCGATGTCGACGTCCGAGTACCTGTCACGGACAGTCTTGAGGGGAGCAGACATGTCGGGTCCTCTTCAATGAGGCGACGATCACACTTGTCGCATAATATAATGGTCAGACCGTTCTAGCAACAAGAATCGACCGGCCGTACGAGCTACGAAGAAGAGCGGAACTGCAGGAAATGCGAGAAGGGAGTGGAACCAGCCGACGGCTGCACTGGTTCCACTCCCGCATGACTACGACTGTCCGACGCGTGCCCAACTGGCGCCGGCGTCGGTCACCGGCCGATCAGCACAGGTGCCAGACCTGTCACAAGGCGTTGTTTCCCGCTCCCGACCCGACGGGTCGCCCGAGAACAGAAGGACACGGTTGGACCACGACGCCGCGTTGACACCTGGTGCGAACAGCACCAGATCGGGCTGGGATCCGGGAACGATCACTGCTTGACCAGAGTGATGCAGGCGATCCGCCCTCCGGCCGTGCCGGCTTCGCCTTCCTCGGTGCCGGTATGGTGCTCGTGCAGGACGACCGAGCCCGGCACGCGGTCGCCGAGCGTGAACTTCACCGCCGACGTGACTTCCGCCTCCCCCTCGTCGTCGGTGGTGAAGTCGAGCCAGATCTCGTTCTCCGGGTTGGCGTACTTCGGGTCGACCGAGGGCTGCTTTGGGTCCTCCTCGTGCTGGAAATGCGGGCCCGCGTCGTCACCCGTGGGTCCGCACTCCTTCACGTGGACGTGCGCGCCGTACTCACGGTTCGGCAGCAGGCCGGAGACTTCGAGCTCCACCCGCACACCCGAGCTGTCGGCGGTCAGCGTGACTTCCGCTTCGGCACCGGAGGGCACCAGCTTCTTGTCGTAGCGGATCGCGCTGGCTTGCGTGCCCGGCCGGTAGTCGGTGAACTCGCCCTCGCCGTGCAAGGTTGTGAGCTTGGCGGAGTCCTGGCGCTGCGACGGCTCCGACGCCGCGTCCGGTGCCTCCTCACCGCATGCGGAGAGCACCGCCACCAAGGCGGTGCCTGTCAATAGCGCGTTGATCTTCCTCACGGGTGGCGTTCTACCCGATCTCCGACGTCCTTCTCCATCACGTCTCACCCGTTCACTCGGCAAACCCGGCCTCGACACCACTATCGAGTGAATGACCCGGCCGGTCAGCGTTGATCGGTGCGCCCGCCGTTGGAGACCGCCACGATCGTCCCCTGGGCCAGGGCGACCAGCCGTTCCTCCGGGTCGGCCGCACCCTCGTCCACCCGGGAGAAGATCGAACAGCGGCACACCGCCTGGCGCAGCGTCGACAGCGCGGCCTCGGCCCTGGCGACGAGATAGTCCCCGGTGGCCGGCTTGGCGTAGTTGATCTTGAGCTCGGCGGTCAGCGCGTCGGTCCGCAGCGCCAGCCCACCGGCGAACGTGAGGGCGTTGTCGGCCAGATAGCTGATGAGCCCGCCGTGCGCGAAGCCGTGCTGTTGTTTGAACTCGGGTCGCATCCGCAGGCCGATGGTGACCTGCCCCGGTCCGACGTCGACGAGTTCGGCACCGAGGAACCTGGTGAACGGCTGCGCGTCGAAGACCGACTGCGCGAAGCGCCAGAGCTGATCCGTGGTCAGGGCCATACCCCTCATGGTGACCGAAATCGGTCACATGGTGATCATTCCGCACGCAATCGGATCAGCGACGACGCCTGGACGCGCACTCAGGCGGTCTTTCAGCGCAAGGCGACCGTCAGCAGGACGGCGACGTCGGTCAGCGCCTGCAGGCCGTGTCGCTGCGGAGGGATCGCGACCAGCTCCCCCGCCTGAAGCGTCCACTCCTCGCCCGCGGTGTGCAGCCGGGCCCGGCCGGTGAGGACCTGCAGCGTGGCGGCCGGGGGCGAGTCGTGCTCGGCCATCGCGGTGCCCTCACGCAGCGCGATCACGGTTGCTCGCTGCGCTGCCCCGGTGACGATCGTGCGGGCGGCCCGTCCGGCATGGTTCTCCGCGGCTTCGGCGAGCAGTGCATCGGCTAGCTGCTGGAGGTCGACCGTGTTCGCACTCATCGCCTGCACCCCGTTCCACCGGGTCCGACCAGGTCGAACCGCCTTCCGCGACAACTGCAGGCTACTCGGCGCCGGTCTCACCGAGAAAGTCGCGGATCAGCGCGGCGATCGCCCTGGGCCGCTCGTAGATCATGTTGTGGCTGGCCGGGACGTGCTTCACACGTAGCCCGGGGTTGGCCTGCCGGGCGGCCGCGAGATCCCGATCGACACCGCGACGGTGCGCATCGAGCAAGTCGGCGAATCGTTCCGCTCCCGGCATCGGCCGCGTCGCCGTGCAGACCAAGGCGGGAGACTTCACCGCGGCAAGCACCGGGAAGATGTCGAGTTCCCGCAGCTGAACACGGAATGCGCGGACGATTTCCGCAGCGGGCCGTACGTATCGCGAGCCGTCGTGCTCGACGACATTGCGTGCGAGCTCTGCGACGGCCGCGTCACCACCGAGCTGCCGGTACTGCTCCCGCAGAGACGCATACCGATCGTCGTCGACCGCCCCGGCCTCGGCCTTCTCCCGCGCGGCGAAGACGGCACTCAGCTCGGCACGCTGACGCCGGATCACCTCCGGGTCTCCACCGACGTAGTTCGGCAAGCCGGTCTCCACCGGCCGGAGGCCGTCGAGGTTCACCAGCGCGCGGCACTCTGGATGCTGCTCCGCCCACATCGTCGCGACGAAGCCGCCGAGCGAGTGACCGACGACGACCGGCCGGGGCAAGCCCAGGTGCTCCACCACCCGCCGCACGTCGCCCACCAGCGCGTCCCAGCGCCACGCACCGTCGCCCGACCGGCCGTGCCCTCGCAGGTCCATGGCGAACACGCGACACCGGTCGGTCAGCAGCGGCGCGAATCCGGCCCAATGAAGACAATTGCCACCGAACCCGTGCAGCAGTACCACCGCGGGCCCGTCCGGGCGTCCGCCGAAGTCAGCGACGACGAGTTCCGGCGTTCCGGGGACGGTCAGCTCGTCGATCACGTCACCCTCCTACTTGACGAGTCCTGTCAAGCGCCCTGACCTTATGATTACTTGACAAACTGCGTCAAGTACACGGAGGTCGTCGGTGGCCCTCGAGGACGAACTTCGCGACCAGCTCGTCACGCTGGTGAACGCGCGCTGCATCGATCCGCTGGAAGTCCTGCTCCAGGACACCGAGACGCTGGCACCCATCCGCTCACTGGTGCACGCTCGAGCCGAGGCATGGGCGCGCGACATGGTGCACGCACGCGACGACACCGCGGTCGACCTGATCATGCGACTGGTCGCCACCCTCTATCCCAGCGACGAACCCTTCGACCCTCCGGCCAGCTGGTGGCGCACACCCATGGGGCAGGTCACCGCATGGCGCGTCGGCCACCCGACTGCCGAGCGCGTCTCCTACCCCGTTGCGGGCGCCATGCTGGGGATCAGCCGCCAGGGCGTGCACGACCTGATCCGGCGCGGCAAGCTCGTCCGCCATCCCGACGGCGGAGTCACGCCCGGCTCCATCCGCGACCGCCTCCGCCGTACACGGAAACAGGTAAGCGGAATAGCCGCGCAGCAACCGGGGAACCCGAGGAGCGAGCCGGCGGGCACCGCCATCGGCGAGGGCAGAACGGATCATCGACCGGGCAACCGGCGAGGATCGCCGGCCGATGCGCGACGCGCCGCGGACCCACGTTGAAGGTCAAACAGTACGAGTGTACTGTTTGAGGTGCCGGGCACGACCCGAGTTGGCCTCCCCGGCACCGGTGCGCAAGACTCGCACCACCCGAACGCACCTACCCGCCACGCAAGATTCGCAACGGAGATCGCCCGTGAGCACCGAGAACCCTGTGACCCCGTCCAGCATCGACAGCTTCGGCGCCCGTGACACCCTCCGGGTCGGCGAGAATTCCTACGAGATCTTCCGCCTGGACAAGGTCGAGGGGTCGGAGCGACTTCCGTACAGCCTGAAGATCCTGCTGGAAGCCCTGCTGCGCACCGAGGACGGCGCGAACATCACCGCCGACCACATTCGCGCGCTGGGCACCTGGGACCCCAAGGCCGAGCCGTCGGTGGAGATCCAGTTCACCCCGGCCCGGGTGATCATGCAGGACTTCACCGGCGTGCCGTGCGTGGTCGACCTGGCCACGATGCGCGAGGCGGTGGCCGAGCTGGGCGGCGACCCGGACAAGGTCAACCCGCTCGCCCCCGCCGAACTGGTCATCGACCACTCGGTGATCATCGACGTGTTCGGCCGCCCGGACGCGTTCGAGCGCAACGTCGAGATCGAGTACGAGCGCAACCGCGAGCGCTACCAGTTCCTGCGCTGGGGCCAGAACGCCTTCGACGAGTTCAAGGTCGTCCCGCCGGGCACCGGCATCGTGCACCAGGTCAACATCGAGTACCTGGCCCGCGTGGTGATGGCCCGCAACGGCCAGGCCTACCCCGACTCGTGCGTGGGCACCGACTCGCACACCACGATGGTCAACGGTCTCGGCGTGCTCGGCTGGGGCGTCGGCGGGATCGAGGCGGAAGCCGCCATGCTCGGCCAGCCGGTCTCCATGCTCATCCCGCGCGTGGTCGGCTTCAAGCTCACCGGTGAGATCCCGTCCGGCGTGACCGCCACCGACGTGGTGCTGACCATCACCCAGATGCTGCGCAAGCACGGCGTGGTGGGCAAGTTCGTCGAGTTCTACGGCGAGAGCGTCAGCGAGGTGCCACTGGCCAACCGGGCCACGATCGGCAACATGAGCCCGGAGTTCGGCTCCACCGCGGCGATCTTCCCGATCGACGACGAAACCCTCCGGTACCTGAGGCTGACCGGCCGCTCCGACGAGCAAGTGGCGCTGGTCGAGGCCTACGCCAAGGAGCAGGGCCTGTGGCACGACCCGAACCGGGAGCCGGAGTACTCCGAGTACATCGAGCTGGACCTGTCCACCGTGGTGCCGTCCATCGCCGGCCCGAAGCGGCCGCAGGACCGCATCGAGCTGAGTCAGGCCAAGACGGCGTTCCGCACCGCGCTGCGCGACTACGTCGGTGACGGCGCGGCGACCCCGCACACGTCGATGGACGAGGCATCCGAGGAGTCGTTCCCGGCCAGCGACCCGATCGCGCCGTCCACCGCCAACGACGACGCCGAGGCGCCGAAGGTGCTGTCGGCGGCCAACGGCGCCACCGGCCGGATCTCCAAGCCGGTGAAGGTGGTCTCCGAGGAGCGGGGCGAGTTCGAGCTCGACCACGGCGCCGTGGTGATCGCGTCCATCACCTCGTGCACCAACACCTCGAACCCGTCGGTCATGCTCGGCGCGGCGCTGCTGGCCCGCAACGCGGTGCAGAAGGGCCTGTCGGTCAAGCCGTGGGTGAAGACGTCGATGGCGCCCGGCTCGCAGGTGGTCAGCGACTACTACGAGAAGGCCGGCCTGTGGCCGTACCTGGAGAAGCTCGGATTCCACCTGGTCGGCTACGGCTGCACCACCTGCATCGGCAACTCCGGCCCGCTGCCCGAGGAGATCTCCGCGGCGATCCAGGAGCACGACCTGTCGGTGGTGTCGGTGCTGTCCGGCAACCGCAACTTCGAGGGCCGGATCAACCCCGACGTGAAGATGAACTACCTGGCCTCGCCGCCGCTGGTGATCGCCTACGCACTGGCCGGCACGATGGACTTCGACTTCGAGAACCAGCCGCTGGGGGTCGACGACGACGGCAACGAGGTCTACCTGCGGGACATCTGGCCGAGCCCGCAGGAGATCCAGCAGACCATCGACTCGTCGATCACCAAGGAGATGTTCACCAAGGACTACGCCGACGTGTTCGACGGCGGTGAGCGCTGGAAGTCGTTGCCGACTCCGACCGGCAAGACGTTCTCCTGGGACCCGGAGTCCACCTACGTGCGCAAGCCCCCGTATTTCGAGGGCATGACGCTGGAGCCGGAGCCGGTGCAGGACATCACCGGCGCCCGGGTGCTGGTCAAGCTGGGCGACTCGGTGACCACCGACCACATCTCCCCGGCCGGTGCCATCAAGCAGGACTCGCCCGCCGGGCGCTACCTGATGGAGCACGGCATCGAGCGCAAGGACTTCAACTCCTACGGCTCGCGGCGCGGCAACCACGAGGTGATGATCCGCGGCACGTTCGCCAACATCCGGCTGCGCAACCTGCTGCTGGACCCGAGCGGCAACGGCCCGCAGGGCGGCTACACGCTCGACTTCACCCAGGAGGGTCACCCGCAGACGTTCATCTACGACGCCGCCCAGAACTACGCCAAGCAGAACATCCCGCTGGTGGTGCTCGGCGGCAAGGAATACGGCTCCGGGTCGTCGCGCGACTGGGCGGCCAAGGGCACCCGGCTGCTCGGCGTGCGGGCGGTCATCTGCGAGTCGTTCGAGCGGATCCACCGGTCGAACCTGATCGGCATGGGTGTCGTCCCGCTGCAGTTCCCGGAGGGCGAGTCGGCCGACTCGCTCGGCCTGGACGGCACCGAGGTCTACGACATCACGGGCCTGACCGAGCTGAACGAGGGCAGGACCCCGCGGACGGTGCACGTGACCGCCACCAAGGAGTCCGGCGAGAAGGTCGAGTTCGACGCCGTGGTGCGGATCGACACGCCCGGCGAGGCCGACTACTACCGCAACGGCGGCATCCTGCAGTACGTGCTGCGGAAGATGATCCGGAACTGACTGTCCGATCCCTGACCGGCTCGCCGGTGCCCACTGGCTGGGCGCCGGCGAGCTTTTTCTCTGCCCGGATCGCGCCGCCGGAGCGCGACTCCCCATCGCGCGTGTCACACGTAAGAGTGAAGTTCTCCGGGTGCTCGGGGGTCTCCCAGCGCCCGGCCGAGGGTCGCTGCGATCGCCGGTCAGGCACCGGTGTGTCACTCATCAGTGTCCTGACCTGCACGGATTGCACACAGCAGACTGGCCAGGTTGTCCCTTTTTGTTCTGCGTGTCCGGATCATCCCGCGCAGGGGCCCCTCATATGATCCGGTTCCGTCCGTGACCTTCAGCCGTTTGCGACGTTTGTTCCTTACGAGAGGGCTCGACGGACATCACCGGAGACGTGGTCCCCGCCCGGTGATCCACCGACAACCGCATCACTACGAAGGAACCGATGGCCAAGCACGCGTCTGCTCGCACCAAGACGGCACGTCCGACGTCGCTGCGCGCCAACCTGCTGTCCGCGCTGGCCGGCGTCCTGGTCGTCGTCGTGGGTGTCGTCGGGATCATGTGGCTGTCCACCCCGCCCGACTCCCCTGCCGAAGCCCCGTCGCTGCCGGTGGCGGCCGACGCCGAGAAGCCGTCCCCGGCGCCCAAGCCCAGCAAGCAGGCAGGCACGGCCAAGCCGGCCGCGCTGATCGAGTCGACCACGCACACCCGGTTGACCGGCACCATGCCGGACCCGGACCCGCAGGCCAGGACCGAGGGCATCATCGTGCACCCGCGCTCGATGATCACCATCCACCAGCGGCCGAACGGCAAGCCCATCGGCAAGATCGGGCCCAAGCAGATCGGCGACACCTGGCTGCCGGTGATCGGCGAGCGCAACGGCTGGGTGCACGTGCTGCTGCCGTCCAAGCCCAACGGCTCCACCGGGTGGCTGCGCGCGAACCAGGTGGAACGCGCCTACACCCCCTACCTGATCGCCGTGCATCTGAAGTCGATGCGGCTGGAGCTGCTGGAAGCCGACAAGCCGGGCAAGCGCCCGGAGGTGATCGGCCAGTGGGACATCGGCATCGGTGCGCCGGCGACCCCGACCCCGACCGGCCGGACGTTCCTGCTGGGCTCCATGGTCGACCCCAGCCAGAACTACTCGCCGGTGATCCTGCCGCTGGGCACCCACAGCGACACACTCGACACGTTCGGCGGCGGGCCAGGCACGGTGGCGATCCACACCTGGCCAACCGACGACGTCATCGGAACCGCGACCAGCCACGGCTGTATCCGTGTGCCACAGGACGCGTTGCGCAAGCTCCAGGAAGTTCCACTCGGCACCCTCGTGCTGGTGGACGAGCAATGATCGAAAAGGAGAAGGAATCCATGAAACGACGCGCGATCGCCGCTGCCGGCGCCGCTGCCGTTGGGGCGGCCGCCGCGGTCGTGGCCCTCGTGGCCGGTACGACCGTCGGTTTCGCCGAGACCAGCACATCGTCGGCCTACGGCGTCGCCGCCGAGGGCGTCCTCGAGATCGAGCCGGTCCCCTACGTGGAGTCCTCCGACGGATCGACCAAGACCGATTCGCTCGTCGAGCTGCCCGAGAACCCGCTGCTGAACGTGGCGGTCGCCAAGGTCTCCGCGGGTGACGGCCAGGCGTCGGTGAAGCTGGCGGACGTCAGCGTGCTGCCTGCAAATGTCCAGCTGCCGAAGAACCTCAAGGACCTGCAGAAGGCCGTCGACCAGCTTCGCGGGTTACTGGCCAAGCCGTGCGACGCATCGAAGCCCAAGTTGCCGGAGAAGCTGCCGAAGAACCCGCTGACCGACCTGGTCGTCGAGCTCACCAAGAAGCTCGACCCGAAGCCGCTCTGCGACGTGATCAAGGGCAGGCTGTCCGTGCTGGAGCTCGGTCTGGTCGAGGTCTACTGCGACGGCGACCAGGGCGGCCTGAAGATCGCCGACGTGAAGCTGCTCGGCCACAAGATCGAGCTGCCGGAGGCGCCGGAGAACGTCGGCCTGCCGGAGAACCCGTTGCTGCAGCTGACCATCAACAAGCAGGTGGCTGACGACGAGGACGGCTCGTTCAGCGTGACCGGCCTCGAGCTCAACCTGCTGGACGGCACCCAGGTGATCAAGCTCGGCAACGCCACGTGCGGGGTCACCGATGTCGACGACGGCGACGAGGACGACCAGACCCCGCCGACCGCGACCAAGCCGGCCCCGGTGACCACCAAGCTTCCGGTGACCGGCTGACCGCTCACTCGACCACACCTCGCAGGCCCGCCCACCGCACCGGTGGGTGGGCCTGCTGCATCTCTGCGGTGGACGGCGCCGAATCCGGGCATACTGCGGCCTATGGATTCGCTCTGGGGGATGTGCTGCTCGACGATGTCCGCTGATCCGGAACCGCTCCGGGAGTCGGACCACGGCGGAGCTGCGGCATGACGTCCGACGAGACGTCCACCCGATGCGCGGACGGCTTTGCGGGTGACGAATCCACCCGTCAGGTCGGCCTGCTGGACCTGATGCGGCTGCTCCGCCCGTACCGGGGTACTACCGTCGTCGCCGCACTGTTGGCGCTCACCGCGTCCGCTCTGGGCCTGGCTCAGCCGATGCTGGCCGGAGCGGTCATCGACGGTGTGCGCGCCGGACAGCCGGTCAGCGGGTTCGCGCTGGCACTCGCCGCCCTGTTCGTCGCGCAAATCCTTCTCGACACGACCGGCCGTTACCTGCTGGAGCGCATCGGCGAAGACGTCGGGCTCGGCCTGCGGCGGCGACTCGTGCACAGGTTGCTGCGCATCCGCATCGACGTGCTCGACCGGCACCGGATCGGGGACTTGATCTCCCGAGCGGGCAACGACACCACCGTGCTCCGCGACACCGCCACCCGCACCGTGGTCGACATCGTCATCGGTGCGGCCACGGTGTGCGGCGCGACGGTGCTGATGCTGCTCCTCGACCCCGTCGTGTTCATGGTGGTCGTGATCGTGTTCGTCGTCGCGGCCGGTGGAGTGGGGCTGGTCCTCGACCGCATCCGGCAGGCCGGGGAGCAAGCCCAGAACGCCGTGGGCACGTTCGCCGCCGACCTCGAACGCGGCCTGTCCGCATTGCGGACCATTCGCATCCACCGCGCCGAGGACGCCGAGACGGACCGGATCGGGCGGTCGGCGCAGAAAGCGTACGCGGCCGGGATCCGCGGCGCCCGGCTGAGCGCGACGGCCACCCCGGCCGCGCAGCTGGCCGCGACCGGGTCGTTTTTGGTGGTCCTGGTGATCGGTGGTACGCGCGTCGCGTCCGGCGACCTGCCCTTGGGCGACCTCGTCGCCCTGCTGCTGTACGCCGTCTACCTGGTCGTTCCCTTGGGCACCATGCTCGAGGGCATCACCGTCGCCAAACGCGCGCTCGGCGCGTTGCAGCGTGTCGACGATGCGCTCCACCTGCCGACCGAACCGGTCGAGCCCGCGGTACCGGCCATCACCCGGATTGCCGACTCGGCCGCCCCGCCCCCCGCAGTGCTGCGATTCGACGACGTCCACTTCTCCTACGACGGGCGCCCGGCCCTGCGCGGAATCAGCTTCGCGCTGCCGCCCGGCAGTCGCACGGCCGTCGTCGGCCCGTCCGGCGCGGGCAAGTCCACGATCCTGGCGTTGATCTGCCGGTTCCGCGACCCCGACAGCGGACGGATCGAGTTCCTCGGCAGGCCGGCCACCGAACTCACCCGCGCCCAATGCCGGGCCATGACCGGGCTGGTCGAACAGGACGCCCCGGTGCTGCACGGCACCGTGCGGGACAACCTGGCGCTCGCCGCGCCGGGAGCCTCCGACGACGCGATGTGGCGAGCGTTGCGGCAAGCCAACCTGCACGAGTTCGTGGCGAACCTGCCACATGGTCTGGACACCCAGCTCGGCGAGCACGGTGCGCGGATGTCCGGCGGGGAACGCCAGCGCTTGGCCATCGCCCGCGCACTGCTGGCGCGCCCGTCGTTGCTGCTGCTCGACGAACCCACCGCCAGCCTGGACACCGTCAACGAGCGTCTTGTCGTGGCGGCGCTGGACCAGCTGCCGGACGACTGCGCGGTGCTGATCGTCACCCATCGGCTCACGACTGTCCGCCACGCCGACACCATCCTGGTCGTCGACCACGGGCGGCTGGCCGCGTCCGGCACCCACGACGACCTGCTGCGCAGCTGCGGCCGGTATCAAAGGCTCCTGGCCGGTCACCCCGGCGACGACGTCCGCGGCACCACCGCCGGGCAGGCGCCGGACCGGTGACTACTCCCCTCCGGCGCTCAGGCCCAGATCGGCTGCGGCCGCCCGCACGACGTCGATCACCATTTGCAGCGCCGGCCGGCGAGCCGTCGTGCTGCGGTACGCCAACGACACGGTGCGGGTGATCGGTGTCGTCAACGGCAGCGCTTCCATACCGGACGGTGCCAGCGTCAGCCCTAGATCCGACACCAGCGTGATGCCCAGGCCCGCCGCCGCCATGGCCATCGCCGTCGACTGTTCTTCCACCTCGTGCGTGACGCGCAGCTGGAACCCGGCACGCAAGCAGGCCGCCCGCACCGCACGGCCGAAGTGGCTTCGGGGGCCCGCGATGATCCACGGATGCTCGGCCAGATCGGACAACGCGACCGGTCCGCCGTCCTTGCCGCCGAGCACCCCCTCCGGCGCCGCCACGTGCAGTCGCTCCACGGCCACCGTCGCCCCGAGCAGGTTCGGGTCCCACGGTGTCGGGGCATCCGAGTAGTTGACCGTGAAGGCGATGTCCACCTCGCCGTCCTTGACCGCCTGCATGCTGTGCTCGGGAGCCAGCTGCTTGGTGCGCACCCGGATGCCCGGTTGCCGTTGGGACAGCAGCTCCAGCGCCCCGGGCAGCAGCCCGGCCGCCACGGTGGCGAACACCCCGGCGCGCAGCGTCACCGTGCGCGCCTCCTGCGCCTCCTCCAACGCCAGCGTGGCCCGCTCGACCGACTCCAGGATCTCTTCGGCGTGCTCGGCCAGCAGCTTGCCGAGTTCGGTCAGCTGCACCCGGCGCCCGACCCGCTCGAACAGCCGCGCACCGACGTCCCGTTCCAGCTGCGCAAGCTGTTGCGACACTGCGGAAGCGGTGTAGTGCAGTGCGCTCGCCGCAGCGGTGACCGTACCCCTTCGGTTCAGCTCACGCAGCATGCGCAGGCGGTGCAACGACAACTCCATACCGCCACCTTCGTCCCTGCGCCGGACGTAAACAAACGCTAAACGCCGGCATACAGCACTCGTAACTGGACGCGACCGCCGCCGGGCCCGACTCTGACACTACGGCGGCATCCCGGCGACCGCCGGATCATCCGGGCGAACGAGTACCGGCATCGACCAGGCCGAGGCGGTGCCGGTGGTCGTCGTGCGCGCTTTTCCGGCGGATGGCCCGGCGATCGTCCGCGGGCAGGCGGTGACCGCGCCGGCCCGGGTCCTGCAGGCGAGTTCGGAGGTGGTGGCATGACCGCGGCACGCAGCGCTCCCCTTGTCCGAGTGACCTGGACCGATCCGGTGACCGGCAGAAACGGCTACCTCGTCGTGCACACGCTGGTCTCCGGCATGGCCACCGGCGGCACTCGCATGCGTGCCGGCTGCACGGAATCCGAAGTCGCCGATCTCGCCTACGGCATGGCGCTCAAAGCCGCCACATTCGACCTGCCGGTCGGCGGCGCCAAAGGCGGCATCGACTGCGACCCCAAGGATCCGGACGCGCGTGGTGTCCTGGAGCGCTTCTTCGCCGCGATGCGGCCGTGGCTGGACGACCACTGGGTCACGGCCGAGGACCTCGGCGTGCCGCAGTCACTGGTCGACGACGTGTTCGCCGGGCTCGGCCTGCAGCAGTCGTTCCACGCCGCGATCCGGCGCTCGCCGGATCCGGAACGGACCTTGCAACGCGTGCGTGCCGGGCTGAACGCGCCGGTGCCGGGCGGCCAGCTGCTCGGCGACGTCATCGGCGGCTACGGCGTGGCCCAGGCCTGCCTCGGAGTGATCAACGCATGGCGGTGGCAGGAAGCCGATACCACGGTCGCGATTCAAGGCATCGGCACGATGGGCGGCGGTGCCGCGTGGTATCTGCACGAGGCAGGTGTGCGCGTGGTCGCTGTCGCCGACGCCACAGGCACGCTCTACCACCCGGACGGGCTGGACGTCCCGCATCTGCTCGGCCTGCGCAATCGCTTCGGCGAGATCGACCGCTCCGGTGTTCCCGCCGCCGTCCAGCGGCTGCCACGCGAAGCGATCGTCGGCATTCCGGCCGACATCCTGGTGCCCGCGGCGGTCTCCTACGCGCTCAACCCGGGCAACGCCGACGAGGTCGTTGCGTCCGCGGTGGTGGAGGCGGCGAACGCCGCGACCACCCCCGAGGCCGACGCCACGCTCGCTGCGCGCGGCATCCCGGTCGTGCCGGACTTCGTCGCCAACGCAGGCGCCGCCGCCTGGGCCTGGTGGTTGCTGATGGGCGAGGTCGGAGCCGATCCGGCCGACTCGTTCCAGAAGCTGCGCACCGCGATGCTCTCCAGAGTGGCGGTGCTGATGAACGAGTGGGACACGGGGAAGGTCCCGCCGCGCGTCACGGCCGTCCGGCAGGCGGAACGGAACCAGGCCGCACGACGGGCCGAGGAAGCCGAGGGCGTGGTCGCACTGACCATCCCCTGACCCTGCCGGCCGGGCCGCCGTCCACGGCCGGCGTGGTACCACGGGCCTCCCTTGACCCGCCGGTAGCACGCGCCCTTCTCCGGCCGCCCGCGCACGCCCGGGTTGCGTGGTGATCGCGACACTCCGCCAACAGAACGTACGTACGGATTGCACTCGACGATCACCGATGCCAGGATCACGGTGTGCCCAAGGTCAGCCAGGATCACCTCGACGCCCGGCGACGGCAGATCCTGGACGGTGCCCGGATCTGTTTCGCCCGCCACGGCTACGAAGGCGCCACGGTGCGCAGGCTCGAGGAAACCATCGGGCTGTCCCGCGGGGCGATCTTCCACCACTTCAAGGACAAGGAGTCACTGTTCCTGGCGCTGGCCGAGGACGACGCGGTCCGGATGGCCGAAGTGGTCGCCGAGCAGGGCCTGGTGCAGGTGATGCGGGATCTGCTCGCGGGCAGTTCCCCGCAGCTGGTGGACTGGCTGGGCACGCGGCTGGAGGTGTCCCGCAGGCTGCGCACGGACGAGGAGTTCCGCCGCCGCTGGGCGGAGCGCTCCGAGCTGCTGACCAGGGCCACCCGCGAGCGCCTGCAACGCAAGCTCGAGGCCGGAGAGCTGCGCGACGACGTCGACGTCGAGGTGCTGACCTCGTTCCTGGAGCTGGTGCTGGAGGGATTGACCTCCCGGCTGGCGATGGGGATGCCCGCCGCCGGTCTGGAACCGGTCCTCGACCTGGTCGAGGAGACGACCCGGCGCAAGCGGCGGTGACGTGCGCGTGGGTGCAGCCGATCCGGTGTTGTCCGTGGCGGGCAATCCGATCCGGTTTGCAGCGATCTTGCGCATCGCCGGGTACCCTGGTCGCAGGCGCGAGGCGCAAGCGCATGCGCTGCAACAACGTTTCGAGGAGTGACACCGACAAGGTGAGTCAGTCACGTTCGCCTGGTGACAGTACCGAGCCGGGTGTCCAACCCGGCCATGCTCGTGTCAGTCTGCTCCGCTTCCCGGACGGCGCGTGATGGACGTCCTGCTCACCGTCGCCGGGTTGTTGCTGTTCCTGTTGCTCACGTTCGGCACCGGCGTGGCCGTCGCGGCCGAGTTCTCCCTCACCGCGCTGGAGCGCAGCGCCGTCGAAGCCAATGTGAAACAGGTCGGCGACCGCAGGTCGAAGACGCTGCTCGCCGCGCACCGGTCGCTGTCCTTCCAGCTCTCCGGCGCGCAGATCGCCATCACGCTCACCACCCTGATCAGCGGTTTTCTCGCCGAACCGATCATCGGTGAGCTGCTGCAGCCGCTGCTGGCGGGCATCGGCATGCCGGACGCGGCAGCACGTGCCACGTCGTTGACGCTGGCGGTGCTCATCGCCACCGCGCTGTCGATGATCTTCGGCGAACTGGTGCCGAAGAACCTGGCCATCGCCCGCCCGCTGCCCACCGCCCGTGCGGTGATCGGCTACCACGCCCGCTTCTCGGCGGTGTTCGGCTGGCTGATCAGGGCGATGAACGACAGCGCCAACTGGGTGGTGCGCAAGTTCGGCGTCGAGCCGCAGGAGGAACTGCGCTCCGCCCGCTCCCCGCAGGAGCTCGGATCGATCGTCCGGTCCGCCGCGGAGAGCGGCACGCTCGACACCGTCACCGCCACGCTGCTGGACCGGTCGCTGCGGTTCGGTGATCGCACCGCCGACGAGCTGATGACGCCGCGGACCCAGGTGGAGTTCCTTCGCGAGGACAGCACGGTGCAGGAGCTGGTGGAGCTGTCGGCGCGCACCGGGCTGTCCCGCTTCCCGGTCTGCGGCGAGGACCTCGACGACATCGCCGGCGCCATCCACGTCAAGCAGGCGTTCACCGTGCCCGCCGAGCAGCGCAAGCACGTGCGGGCGAGCTCGCTGATGCGCCCGGTGCCGACGGTGCCGGAGTCGCTGCCCGGCGACGCCTTGCTCAACCGGCTGCGCGACGCCAGCTTCCAGCTCGCCGTGGTGGTGGACGAGTACGGTGGCACGGCGGGCATCGTGACGCTGGAGGACGTGGTCGAGGAGATCATCGGCGACGTCCGCGACGAACACGACAGCGGCGAGATCCCGCCGTCCCGGCGGCTGGCCGGCGGCAGCTGGCTGGTGTCCGGCCAGCTGCGGCCGGACGAGCTGCTGGAAGCCACCGGGTTCCGCATGCCGGACGGCGACTACGAGACGGTTGCCGGCATGGTGTTGTCGCTGCTGGGCGTCATCCCCGAGCCGGGCGCCGACGTGGTGGTGGACGGCTGGCGCCTGACCGTCACCCGCATGGACCGGCATCGCATCGCCGAGCTGGCCATCCGCCCGCTGGACGAGGCGGTGCCGCAGTGAGCTCGTGGAACGCGCTCCCGCTGATCGTGGTGCTGCTGCTGGCCAACGCGTTCTTCGTGGGCGCCGAGTTCAGCCTGATCTCGTCGCGCCGCGACCGGCTCGAGGCCATGCTCGCCGAAGGCACCGCCCGCGCCCGCATCGTGGTGAGCGCCAGCCAGCAGGTCTCGCTGCTGCTCGCCGGGGCTCAGCTGGGCATCACCATCTGCTCGCTGCTGCTGTTGCTGGTCGGCGAGCCTGCGGTGGCGGCGCTGCTGGAGCAGGGACTCGGCGCCGTCGGCCTGGTCTTGCCCGGCTACGTGCTGCACCCGGTCGCGTTCACCGTCGCGCTGACCATCATGACGTTGCTGCACGTGCTGGCCGGCGAGATGGTGCCGAAGAACCTGGCCATCGCCGACCCGGAGCGGGTGGCGCTGTGGCTGGTGCCGCCGCTGGTGCTGTGGGCGAAGGTGACCCGCCCGTTCACCTGGCTGCTCAACGCCGCGGCCAACCTGCTGCTGCGGCTGGTCAAGGTGCAGCCCAAGGACGAACTGGAGACCGCCTACACCTCGCACGAGCTGGCCAACCTGCTCAGCGAGTCGCGCCGGGAGGGGCTGCTCGAGCAGTCCGAGCATCGCAGGCTGAGTCAGGCGCTGAGCTCGGTGGACAAGACCGTGGCCGACGTGCTGGTGCCGATGGCCGAGCTGACCACCCTGCCTGCCGGGGTCACGCTCGGCGCCGTCGAACGGGCCGTCTCCTCCACCGGCTTTTCGCGCTTCCCGGTGCTTGCCGAGTCCGGCGAGGTCGTCGGCTACATCCACGTCAAAGACGTACTGGATCAGCTCGGCGACGCCCCGGAGACGCCGGTACCGGAACACAAGGTGCGCAGGCTGGCCCGCCTGCAGCGGGACACGTCGTTGGAGCGGGCGCTGTCCACCATGCGCGCGGAAGGCAGCCATCTGGCGGTGGTGGAACAGGACGGCCGTGCCGTCGGTGTGGTGGCCCTGGAGGACGTCGTCGAGGAGTACGTGGGCACGGTGCGTGACGGCACGCATGTGACGTCCAGACAACGGGCGCACAACACGTCACCAGAAACAGACAAAACGGTCACGTGATCACCCGAAGTGGCCGTCAATGCGACGAAAGTCGGAAATACGGGTGATAAGCTTCCGCGCCGTGAGCGCCTTTCGCATCGATTCGGTCACGAATTTCCCGATCGGGCTGTGGCGCTGACGATGCGGTGAGGAAAGGAACCGGCCACGATGGGGAAGCACTCCAAGCCCGAGCCGACCCGCAGGCGCAGAGCCAAAGACGCGACGAGCACCGGGTATCACCGTGCGGTCGGGGCGCGGAGGGGTGTGGCCACATGGCCGTTCGCCGTGCTGGCCGTGCTGGCCGTCGTGGGTGCCGGGATCTTCGCCGTGGTGTGGGGTTCGAACAACCTCGGCAGCCGGGCCGACGCGGAAGGCGACACATGCGCCGAAGGCCGCCGCACCCTGCGGGTCATCGTGCCGCCGAAGCTGGTACGGCCGCTCACCAAGGTGGGCGACAAGTGGAACGCGGGCGACCGGGAGGTCACCGGGTACTGCATCACGGTGGAGGTCAGCGCCGCCGACGAGGAAGAGGCGCTGGAGGCGATCAGCTCGCACGACGACCGGGTGCTGGCCGTGCCGTCGGTGTGGATCGCCGAATCCGCCGACGCCGGCGACCGCTTGCGCAAGTCCAACCCGGCGCGTGTCGCCAGCATGCAGACGCCGCTGACGTCCAGGTCCGGTCACCTGCTCCCGTACGTCGTGCTCGACGGCGAAGGGGTGGACATCGTGCAGAAGCGCGCCGCCCAGGACTTCCGCGACTTCCTCAGCGAGCCGGAGCCGGCCTCCGTGCTCGAGGAGGCCGGCTTCGACAGCTGACGGCGCCGCTCACACCTGGTCGAACGTCTCCGGGTCGGGTCCGATCCGGCCGTGTGGGTCGTCCAGTGCGGCGATCGCGTCGAGATCGTCCTGGTCCAGCTCGAAGTCGAACACCGCGAAGTTCTGCTCGATCCGCTCCGGCGTGACCGACTTCGGGATCACCACGTTGCCGATCTGCAGGTGCCAGCGGATCATCACCTGCGCGGACGTGCGGCCGTGCTTCGCGGCGATCTTGGTCAGCACCGGATGGTCGATGAGCGTGCCCTGGCCGAGCGGGGCCCACGCCTCCGTGGCGATGCCGTGCTCGGCGTGGAACGCGCGCAGCTCGCGCTGCTGGAACCGCGGATGCAGCTCCACCTGGTTGATGGCCGGCGGGACCTCGGCCACGTCCAGCAGTCGGCGTAGGTGGTCCACGGTGAAGTTGGAGACGCCGATCGCCCGGACCCGCCCGTCGGCGTGCAGCCGTTCGAAGGCGCGCCAGGTGTCCAGGTAGCGGTCACGCTTGGGCACCGGCCAGTGGACCAGGTACAGATCCAGCTGCTCCAGGCCCAGTTTCGCCATGCTGGCGTCGAACGCGGCGAGCGTGCTGTCGTAGCCCTGCTCGGAATTCCACAGCTTGGTGGTGACGAACAGCTCCTGGCGCGGTACGCCGCTTTCCGCGATCGCCTCGCCCACCTGGCGCTCGTTGCCGTAGACGGCGGCCGTGTCGATGCTGCGATATCCCACCTGCAGGGCCTTGGCCACCGCCGCCTTGGTCTCGGCGGGCGGAACCTGGAACACCCCGAAGCCCAACTGCGGGATCGCCACGTCGGTCGTCAGGTCGATGCTGGGAACCTGCCCCATACAGTTGCCTCCATGTCGTCGGTTACTTATCCAAACTACCCACGCGACGGCCGTACGACTCTGGTGGTTCTGCTGTTGGGCAACGCGGTCGTGCACGCCACGACCTTTCTCGCCCGGCCGGTGGTCTCCTACCGGGTGCTGGCCCTCGGCGGCGACGAGACGACCGTCGGCGTGGTGGTCGCGACCGGCGCCATACTTCCGGTGTTCGCCGCCGTTCCGATGGGACGGCTGTGCGACCGCGGACGCGTCCCCGCCATCGTGCTTGGCGGCCTCGCGCTGCTGCTCGGCAGCGCACTGGGAATGTCCCAGATCGAGTCACTGCTGTGGCTGGCCATGGTCAACACGGTGTACGGCGTGGGGCAGCTGGCCGTCATGCTCGGCGGCCAGGCGCTGGTGACCGGGATGTCGGCACCCGGCCGGCGCGATCGCAACTTCGGCTGGTTCACCGCCGCCGCGTCGCTCGGGCAGATGGCCGGACCGCTGGCGGCGGGCTGGGCCATGTCGCTCGCCGGTCCCGGCGAGCTGCTGCTCGCCACCGGTTACGCCTTCTACGTCGCCGTCGCGGTGACCGCGCTCGCCTCGGTCATGTTCGGCGGTCTGCTGTTCGTGCTGCGCGGCAGCGAGGCGGTGGCGCCCAGCGGCCGGGCGGGCGAAAAATCCGGCCGGGGATCGGCGTTGCGCATGCTCACTGATCGGCAACTGGCGGTGGCGATGCTGGTCAGCGGCAGCGTGATCGCCGCCGTGGATCTGCTCACCGCCTACCTGCCGGTGCTGGGCACTCGCTACGGGCTGTCTCCCGGATTCGTCGGCGTGCTGCTGAGCGTGCGTGCGGGCGCCTCGTTCTTGTCCCGGATCTTCATCGGCGTGCTCGTCGTCCGGTTCGGCAGGCTGACCGTCGTCCTGCTCAGCACCGGGCTGGCCGCTTGCGGCATGGCGGCGCTCATCACGGTCGGCGGCGCGCTGGTGCTGGTCCTGCTCATGGTGCTGCTCGGCATGACCCTGGGCCTGGGGCAGCCGCTGACCATGACCTGGGTCGTGCAGCAGGCGCCGAAACGGCTCCGCGCCACGGCGCTGGCGTTGCGGGTCAGCGGCAACCGGGTCGCACAGAGCGTGGTGCCGGCCGTCGCCGGTGCGCTGTCGGCCGTCGCCGGGGTCGCCGCCCCGTTCGCGTTGGCGGCCGGCCTGCTTGCGCTGGCCGCGGGCTGTGTGGTGCCGTTCGTACGGATGCGACCACGACAGCCTTAGCTGACGCAAAGACTTCACCGGCGGACGAAACGGCCGCTGCGGGTACCGCGTCACACCACCGGGTCATCCGGCGAGTCAGGGGGCCGCCGGATGACTCACCACCAGGCACAGCGGGGAGGCCATGATGCCGCCGGGATACCGAGTCGAGACGGAAACCGTCGAACGCGGCGGACGCACCGCGTGCGATCTCGCCGACGATCTGCGCAACGCGCGCCACGTGGGACGACGCCGCGCGGGACGGCGGCAGCGCGTGCGGATTCTCGGTGGTCCGGGACGCCTACACGAAAATGCAGGATGCCTGGTTCGACGAGGTAGGCGTGCACATTCGCATCCTCGAACAGCTTTGCTCGGCCCTGCGGAACGCGGCCAAGACCTACCGTGCGATGGAAGACGCCGGCCGGGAATCGTTCGGAGGCGGCCGTGTCCAGTGACGACTACCTGCAGGTGAGCACCATCCTGTCGCGGCTGAAGCGGCTCAGCGAGTTCTTCCTGCCCGGCGGGATCCCCAACCCGGTCCGGATCGCCGAGCTCATCTCGGATGTCCTGGACGAGATCTCCACCCCGCCACCGGGTGACCCCGACACGCTGGAAGAGCTCGCCCGGGCGTATCGCAGCGCGGCGGACGTCATCGCGCTCATCGGCACCGACACCGGCAGGCTGGGCACCACCACCCTGCCCGCCGCATGGGAAGGCGGCGCGGCACAGCAGGCCTCCGCGGTGCTGCAGGCCACCGAGAAGGCCATCGGCACCACCCCCGGGATCTTCCGCCGGGCGGCGACGGTGCTGGAAGACCTCGCCGACGACATCCGTGACCAGCAACAGCGGCACAGCCGCCTGCACGAGGAGCTGGACGCCGCCTTCTACGACGCGACCCACATCCGGGTCAGGGTGGGCACGCCGGACTGGTTCCCCGGTCCGGACATCACCATCTTCGAAGGCGATGTCCCGATGGCCGATCCCACCGCGTTGCTCGACGTGGTCCGCAGGGCCTACGACCTGGTCAACGGATGCATCGACGTCTACACCGACGCGCTCGACAGCGCCGACCGCGCGGCCAGCCGGTTCGCCGATCTCGCCGGGAAGGCCAGGGCGGCGGCCGCGGTCGAAGGCGGCATGGCGCCGGACGACGCCGTGGTGCTCGCAGGCAAGACCGTCACGACCGAGCTCGGCGACGGCTACGACGACGGCATCCTCACCCCCAGCCAGCTGGAACGCGCGGGCCGGAAGATGCAGGAGCTCAGCGACGCCGACCGGACCCGCCTGCAGCAGATCCTCGACGCCGCCGCGTCCGACGAGCAGCGGGCATGGATCCTCAAGGGCCTGGCCGCCGGTCACTCGGTCGACGAGCTGGCCAGGTTCGCCGAGAGGATCCGGGGTTTGAGGAACATCGGAACGGAAACTGGCGCTAAGCCCTCGTCGTCCCTGGTCGCTGATCAACGCGACGCCGGCTTCGGCAGGTTCGTGAACTCATGCCGCAGATAACGGCCTATTATCTGCGGCATCGCTGATCATGTCCTGCGGGAACATCCCCGCGGCGGCGCGTGAGGCGGCCCTGTTATCTGCGGCAAGGGAGAACGCGGGTGTCCACCGTCGTCGCGCTGCCGACGAACCCCTCGGCGCTGACCATCGGTCGGGCGGCCGAGCTGTTCCTCGACTCGCTGGGCAACCCGAACACGTTCCGTGCCTACGGGGCCGGGGTGGGCAAGACCGCCGACCGGTTGGGCGAGCGCCGGCCGCTGGCGGCGGTGGCCGATGACGAGGTCGGTGAGGCGCTGGAACTGCTGTGGGGCGGCGCGGCGGTCAACACGTGGAACGCCCGCCGCGCCGCGGTGTTGTCGTGGTTGGCTTGGTGCCGGGAACGTGGCCACGATGCTCCGAGCGTTCCGGGGTGGACCAAGCGGATGACGGTGCCGGACTCGCAAACCCCAGTCCGGTCTCGCCTGGCGATCGACCGGCTGATCGCACACCGGGAGGTGGGCCTGCGGGAGAAGACGCTGTACCGGATGCTCTACGAGAGCGCCGCGCGCGCCGAGGAGATCCTCGGCATCAACATCGAGGATCTCGACCTGGCCGGGCGCCGCTGCCCGGTCAAGGCCAAGGGTGCGGCCCGGGCCCGTCGGCGGGGCCAGGGGCGCGCGGATTTCATGTTAGAGACCGTCTACTGGGATGCCGGCACCGCCCGGTTGTTGCCGCGCCTGCTCAAGGGCCGCAGCCGGGGCCCGGTGTTTGTCACTCACCGCCACCCCGGCCCGTGCAAGGTCCTCAGCCCCCGTGATGTGTGTCCGGACAGCGGGCTGGCCCGGCTGTCCTACGGGCAGGCCCGTGCTCTGCTGGATGCCCACACCGCACTCCAGGGACCAGGAACGGGCTGGGACCTGCACGAGCTCCGCCACTCCGCGTTGACGCACCTCGGCGAGGCCGGAGCGAGCCTGTTGCTGCTGATGGCGAAGTCCCGGCATAGGAAGCCGGAGAACCTGCGCCGGTACTTCAAACCCTCCGACCAGGCGCTCGCCGAGATCACCAGCCTGTTGGCGCCCGGCGACAGCCGACGGTAGGGGCCGCCGGGCCGCCCCTACCGTCGGGGTTTCGCTGCGGGTTACGCCGAGGCCCCCACTGTCGCGGGCCGCTCCGCCCCAGGCTTGCCGCCGGGCAGTGTGGGCAGCGGCTTGGCGCGGCCGGCGCGCACCCCGTTGGCGATGACCACGACCTCGGCCACCTCGTGCACCAGCACCACCGCGGCCAGGCCGAGGACGCCGAACAGCGCCAGCGGCATCAAAGCGATGATCAACCCGAGGGAGAGTCCGACGTTTTGCAGCATGATCCGGCGGGCGCGGCGGGCGTGGTCGAGGGTGTGGGGCAGGTGCCGCAGGTCTTCGCCCATGAGGGCGACGTCGGCGGTTTCGATCGCGACGTCGGTGCCCATGGCGCCCATGGCGATGCCCAGGTCGGCGGTGGCCAGGGCGGGGGCGTCGTTGACACCGTCACCGACCATCGCCATCGATCGCCGGTCGCCCAGTTCGCTGATGATGCGGGCCTTGTCCTCCGGGCGGAGTTCGGCGTGCACGGTGTCGATACCGGCTTCGGCGGCCAGGGCGGTGGCGGTGGCGTGGTTGTCGCCGGTGAGCATGGCGACGTGGTAGCCGCCGGAGCACAGCCGGGTGATGACCTCGGCGGCTTCGGGGCGCAGTTCGTCGCGCACGGCGATCGCGCCGATCACGCGGCCGTCGTCCTCGACGAGCACGGCGGTGGACCCGGCCTGCTGCATGCGCTGCACCTCGGCGGCCAGCGGCCCGGCTTCCAGCCAGCCGGGGCGGCCCAGCCGCACCGGGCGGCCGTCGAGCTGGCCGGTCAGCCCGGCGCCGGTGACCGCCTCCACGTCGGCCGCGGGGGTGATCGTCTCGCCGTCGACGGCGGCGAGGATCGCGCGGGCCAGGGGGTGTTCGCTGCGGGCCTCCAACGCCGCGGCCAGCTCGAGCACCCGCTCGCGCGGGGTCCCGTCGGTGGTGGCGACGTCGACCACGGCGGGCTGGTTGCGGGTCAGGGTGCCGGTCTTGTCCAGCGCCACCCCCCGCACGCGGCCGAGGGCCTCCAGCGCGGCGCCGCCCTTGACCAGCACACCGTGCTTGCTCGCGGCACCGATGGCGGCGACGACGGTGACGGGGATGGAGATCGCCAGCGCGCAGGGTGAGGCGGCCACGAGCACGACCAGGGCGCGTTCGATCCAGGTGGTCGGGTCGCCGAGGAGGCTGCCGATTCCGGCGATGAGCGCGGCGGCGATCATGACGCCGGGCACCAGGGGTTTGGCGATGCGGTCGGCCAGGCGCTGGCTGGCGCCCTTGCGGGACTGCTCGGCCTCCACGATCCGCACGATCCGCGCTAGTGAGTTGTCCTCGGAGGTCGTGGTGACCTCGACCTCCAGCACCCCGGTGCCGTTGATCGACCCGGCGAACACCTCACTGCCGGGGCCCGCTTCGACCGGCACGGACTCGCCGGTGATCGCGGAGACGTCCAGCGCGGTGCGGCCGGTGCGGATCACGCCGTCGGTGGCGATGCGCTCCCCGGGCTTGACCAGCATCCGGTCCCCGACCCGCAACTCGGACGGGGCCACCACGGTCTCGCTGCCGTTGCGCAGCACCGTGGTTTCCTCGGGGACCAGGGACAGCAGCGCCCGCAGCCCGCGGCGGGTGCGGGCCAGGGAGTATTCCTCCAGGCCCTCGCTGATGGAGTAGAGGAAGGCCAGCATCGCGGCCTCGCCGACCTCACCCAGGATCACCGCGCCGACCGCGGCGATGGTCATCAGGGTGCCGACCCCGATCTTGCCCTGGGCCAGTCGCTTCAGCGTGGAGGGCACGAAGGTGTAGGCCCCGGCGACCAAGGCCAGCGCCTTCAGGGCCAGCGCCAGTGTGGAGCCCGCCCCGGCCCACTCCACCGCGTATCCGGCCAGCAGCAGCACCCCGGCGATCGCGGCGAAGCGCAGTTCGCTGACCTGCCAGAGCCGTTCCGGCTCGCGCTCTTCTTCCTCGCCGGTGCGGGGCTCGTCGCTGCCGCAGCCGCAGGCGTCGCTCACCGCACGACCTCCCCGTTCTCGGTATCACCGGTGGTGTCGGTGCCGTAGGTCGGGCACAGCGCCACCGCGTTGCCGGTCGCGGCCAGCAGCGTCTCAGCCGAGGCCAGCAGGTCCATCAGCTCCGGGCGGGCCAGGCTGTAGAACACCTGCCGCCCCTGCGGGCGCCCCACGACCAGCCCGCAGTCCCGCAGGCACGCCACGTGCGCCGACACCGTCGACTGCGCCAGCCCCAGCTCGGCGATCAGATCGGCGACCCGGGCCTCCCCGCCGGCCAGGCGCTGCACGATCGCCAACCGCGTGGCGTCCGACAGGCTGTGAAACAACGCCACAGCCGGATCCAGGTTCGCGCCCGGCGGGCTCGACGCCAGGCACCCCTCCATGCTATTCATCGTCATAACCCGATAATAGCAATATGTGACGATGCAATCGAGGTGTTGTGATGTTGATGAACCGGGTCGAGACCGCGCTGGTCAACTCCCCGCCCCGGCGGTGGTTGCAGCGCTACTACGAGGTGCCGTGGATGCGCCGGCTCGGCGGGCCGCTGCCACCCGGGGCGCGGGTGCTGGAGCTGGGCTGCGGGCCGGGCTACGGCACCCAGCTGATCCTGGACCGTTTCGGCGCCGGCCACGTCGACGCGATCGACCTGGACCCCGCGATGATCACCCGGGCCCGGCGGCGCCTGACCCGCCGCTACGGCCAGCGGGTCCGCCTCGCCCAGGGCAGCGCCACCGACCTGCACACCACGCTGGGCGAGCCCCTCTCCCGCTACGACGCGGTGTTCGACTTCGCGATCATCCACCACATCCCCCATTGGCCCGACGCCCTGGCCGAGATCGCCCGCGTCCTCACCCCGGGCGGGCGGTTCTACCTCGACGAAGTCACCGCCCTGGCCCTGGCCACCCCTACCTACCGGCTGCTGTTCGACCACCCGGCCGAGAACCGCTTCACCGCCGAGGAATTCCTCTCCGAGCTGGCACGCCACCATCTCGTCGTCGACCAGCAGTACCTGACCCGCCGCCGCGGCCGGTACGTGCTCGGGGTGGCCACCTACCGGCCCTAAGCCACCCCGAGCGGGGTGTCACCGTTCGTTGTCCTCGTCGGGCTCGGACGGATCACGCAGCGGCCGCAGGCCCTGGGCCAGATCGGCGGGGAGCAGGAACGAATACCGGCCGAGCATGTTGATGTGGTGGCGTACGAACGGCGAGAGCCGGGCCGCGTCTTCGTCGTGGACTTCGTAGCCGCCGGCACGGAGTTCGGTGATGGCGGCATCCAGGTAGCGGGTGGTGAACAGCACGATCGCGTTGAGGACGAGGCCCAGGGCGCCGAGTTGGTCTTCCATGCCTTCGTAGTAGCGCTGGCGTAGTTCGCCGCGCTGGCCGTGGAAGATCCGCCGGGCCAAGGCGTGGCGGCCTTCCTGGAGGTTGGCCTGGGCTTTGATGTCGCGGCGGTAGCCGGTGTCGTCGACCATCCGCAGCACGTGCAGCGTCTTGTGGATCCGGCCGTAGTGCGCGATCGCCTCACCCAACGGGGTGGGGTGGCCGTCGCGGGACAGCATCCGGATCACGTCGTGAGCGCGGACGGCACCGGTGTGGATCGAGGCGACCACGCGCAGGATGTCCTCCCAGTGCCGCCGGATCCGGTCGAGATCAATGCGGCCGCGAGCCGCTGTGGTGAAGGGCCCGTAGTCGGCGCGGGTGTCGATGCGCCACAGCTTCTGATCGGGCAGGTCGGCCAACTGCGGGGCGTAGGTGTACCCGGCGAGAGTGAGCAGCCCGAAGACGATGTCGGAGTAGGAGGCGGTGTCAGTGACGATCATCTGCGGTTTCTGCCCGCCGTCGCGGTCATACAGCACGTCCAGCACGTGCAGGGAGTCGCGTGGGGTGCCCGCCACGACCTTCCCGGCGAGCCCGGCGGCCTGATCGTTCACCATGTTCAGCCAGGTCGCGCCCCGTTTCTGGCCCCAGTAGTGCGGGTTGTGGCGGGCATTGATGGTCTGCACCGGCACGACGAACCGCATCCCGTCGACACTGGCCACGTGCCCGCCGCCCCACACCTGAGCAAGGCCGATGCGGGCCTGGTGCTCGATCAGGAAGGTGTTGGCGGCTTTGAGGGTGTCCATCCGCAGGTAGGTCGCGTCCACGTGCGCCAGACGATCCCGCGTCAACGCCGGCACGCTGTGCTTGATCACTGGAGTCCAGCCGATGTTGCAGGACTCGGACACCAGTAGCGCGGCGATGGTGATGTGCAGGTCGGCCAGGCGGGCTTCGCCGCCGGTGATCGAGGTGAACGCCTGGTCGGCGCCGGTCCAGGAGAAGACCTCCAGCAACACCTCCGGAAGGTCGACGCGGGGCAGCATCCGGTTGGTCAGCGCCCGCAGGTTGGCCAGGCTCGGCGGCTCCGCCTCCGCTGGCAGCGCTGAGAGGTGCAGGCGGCCGTCCTCGTCGAAGCGCACCGCGGTGTTCTCCGGCAGTCCCGCTGTGACTTCGCGGAAGGTGGCGTCCAACAGCTCGGCGCACTCGTCGAGGTGCTCGTTCGGGTCGGGTGGCAGTCCGAGACTGGACAGCACCACCGGCTTCGCGGTGGTCCACGCACTGCCGGCGAGGAGCTTGGCGCGCGGGTCGCCCCACTTACTGGAGTTGACCGCGAAGATGTCCCGACGCCGCAAACAGCGGTGGAACTGCTCCAGCACACAGAAGGTGTAAGCCCGCCAATCGATCGTCCCTGGCTCCAGCTCCGGGGCGTGCAGCACCAACCTGCGCCACGAGCCGATCAGCAGCTGCTCGTCGATCTCGGAGCGGGCGACCTTGTTGCGGCCGCCGCCCCACAACCGAGGCAGATCCCGCAACGCCGCCAGCACCTGACGCCCTTCGGGCGCGGCGCCGAAGCGGATCACCTCACACAACAACGGCAGGAACGGCCGCACCGTGACGAACCGCTTCACCAACTCCGCCCGCCACGCCTCATCCGCATCCGAGTCCAGCGGCCCCGCGAGCTCCACCACCGCGACCAGAGCCTCGGCCAGCTCGGCGCGGGGCACCACGGCCTCGATCTCGGCCCACACCTGCGCCAAACTGACCGGCTCGATGGTGTCGCCGTCGTCGGCGGCCTGCTCGGCCAGGCCATCGTGCGCGCCGGTCACCTCCAGCAACACCCCCAGCGCGGCCGCAAGCTTCGCCGACGCCTTGCCCAGCTTGGGCAGGGTGCGCAGCTTCTCCTTGGCCGATTCCCGCTCCGCCCGCGCCAGCAGCTTCGAGGCGATCAGCACATCCAGCAGATCCAGGGCGTCATCGACTGCCCGAGTTTGCAGGTAGACCACCGTGGCCAACAGCGTCGCCGCCCGCCGGGAATCACCGTGACGACGCAGCAAACTGGCCTTGCCCTGCACCCCATACCGCGACAACTCCGCCAACCGGCGCGGCGGCACCACCTCAGTGTCCACCTCGACGAACCCCAACCCGAGGATCTCCGACGCGCGCTGAAGGGCATCGACCATCGCCGGACCCGACACCCGCACCGGCGGCCGCCGCAGCGTGTCCAACCGCGAATTCCGGTGCCCCTCCGGCACCTCCAACAACCCATCCAGCGCGGCGCGCTGCTCGTCGTCAAGCAGATCACACAGCGTCTCCCACAACCGCCGGTTCGCCGCCTCTCGCTGGGCGGCGACCAGCCGGACCAGCCGGGTCACGCCTGGCAGCAGCACCTTGCGCTCTCGCAGCCATGAGACCGCGACGTCGAACAGCGCCTTCGGCCCGTCTCCGGTGGTCCAGGCGCGGGCCTCGATCCACTCGCCGAGCTCGTTCTCCACCACCGAAAACTCGTGCCAGCCACCGGCCTGGCGCAGCTCCCAGACGTGCTCGAAGCGGGTCTTCTCCCGCTCGCCGTAGGACTTCACGCACGACGAGTCCACGATTCCGAGCTGCTCGGCGAGATAGTCGACCAGCTCGACCGGCACGTCCAGCGGGTCATCGAGGAACGCCCCGACGTTGCGCACCGTCACGAGCTGGAGCGCGAACCCGAGCTTGTTGTAATCGCGCCGCTTGGCCTCCACCAGGCCCCGGTCAACGTCGTCGAGGAAAAAGAACCGCTCCAACTCTGCCCGCGACAACACCTCGGGCAACCGGCCGTAGGCCGCAGCCTGCTCATCGGACAGGAACTCAACTGGCAACTCACTGGCCTTTCAGATCTACATCCACCCACTGCGGCGGAACCGCAGCGAAGCTTCAGCAAAACGATCAAGGCCGTCAACGAGCGGATCGGGGCATTGGAGGCTTAGCGCCAGTTTCCGTTCCGATGTTCCTCACGCCCCGATCCGTGGCATGTCGCCGGAAGAACTGAGCCAGCACCTGTCGTTGATCGACCGCGGCGGTGTCGGTGATCAGCGACGGGGAGGCATCGACGTCCGCCAGTACGAGGACACCACGTGCGGCACAACGTCGCTGATCATCGCTCGGGCGGAGGCGGACCCGCTGTATGCGCTGTCGCTGACCGAGGGCGACTTCGAGGAGAACTTCAAGCGCGAGCGCGACCGGGTGCACGAGTGGACGAACACCCACCGCTTGCCGGGCGGTATCCCGCACTGGCCGCAGGCGCTGGGCACGACCCCGCCCGACATGGCGGCGTATCTGAATCAGCATGCCGACGCCATGGGCACGGAGTACGAATGGCGCCTCGTGGACGACACCGACCAGCGGGACGTGTCGCGCGACATGCGCGACGCCCTCACGGCAGCCAACGAGGGCACGCCGGTGCCGGTGCTGGTCGCCAACCAGAACCCGGCCGACGGCATGCATTACGTGCTGATCGTCGGCAACGAAGGCGGAGACGTGCTGATCTACGAACCGACCGGCGGCGAGACCGTGCGGGTTCCGGAGGAAGACTTCCTCAACGGCAACCTGTCCGACAGCGCGGGGTTCGACCACGTGCAGTCGGTCATGGTTCCGAAGTAGCCGAAGCGAGTGCGCGGAAGCAGCTCCTGGCCCGGCACCGCAGCGGCCGGGCGCCGTCACCGGCGATGATCGCGAGCGGGTGCCGGTGGGCCCCGGCGGTCAGGAGCGGGTCCAGGCGAGCAGCTTGTCCGCCGTCCAGGAGTTGACGATCCGCTCGACCGGGACACCGCAGGCGGCCGCCCGCTCGCAACCGTACGGTTGCCAGTCCAGCTGTCCCGGCGCGTGTGCATCGGTGTCGACGGCGAACGAACAACCGGCCTCGACCGCCAAGCGGAGCAGCCGCTTGGGCGGATCAAGCCGCTCCGGCCGGGAGTTGATCTCCACCGCGACCTGGTGATCCGCGCAGGCGGCGAACACCACCTCGGGGTCGAACTCGGACTCCGGCCTCCTCCCCCGCCCGCCGGCGATCAGCCTGCCCGTGCAGTGCCCCAGCACGTCGGTGTGCGGGTTCTCCACCGCCCGCACCATGCGGCGCGTCATCTCCCGCCGCGGCATGCGCAGCTTGGAGTGCACGCTGGCCACCACGACGTCCAGGCGTTCCAGCAGCTCGGGGTCCTGGTCGAGCGAACCGTCCTCGTTGATGTCGACCTCGATGCCGGTGAGGATGCGTATGCCCGTCAGCTTCTCGTTCAGCTCGGCGACGACGTCCAGCTGCCGGCGCAGCCGGTCGGCCGACAGCCCGTTGGCCACCGTCAGCCGGGGCGAGTGATCCGTCAGCGCGATGTAGGAGTGGCCGAGCTCGCGTGCGGCCAGCGCCATCTCCTCGATCGGGCTGCCGCCGTCCGACCAGTCCGAGTGCGTGTGCAGGTCACCGCGCAGGGCCGCGCGGATCTCTGCGCCGCCTTCGGCAACCGGCCGTCCTCCGGTGGCCTCGAGGCGGCGCAGGTACACCGGAATCTCCCCGGCAAGCGCTTCGGTGATCGCCGTGGCGGTCACCTTGCCGATGCCCTTCAGGTCGGTCAGCGTGCCGTTCGCGGCGCGCCGCCGGAGTTCGTCGTCCGGGAGCGCTCCGACGACGGCAGCGGCGGTACGGAAGGCGCGCACGCGGTACGTCGGCTCCTGGGCGCGTTCGAGCAGGAACGCGATGCGACGTAGCGCCTCGACCGGGGACAGTGGTGGCATGCCCGCCGACGCTACCGCACTGTGCCGGGCTGCGGGCACTTCGTCGCACCCACCGCGACGCCGGCCGGCAGCTGCACCCCGGCCCTAGGCGAAAGCCTCCAGCGGAGGGCAGGAGCAGACCAGGTTGCGATCCCCCGCGGCCTGGTTGATGCGCCGCACCGGGGGCCAGATCTTCGGTCCGCGTGACCCGGCCGGGAACACCGCCTCCTGGCGGCTGTAGGCGTGATCCCATTCACCGGTCAGGCATGCCGCCGTGTGCGGGGCGCCGACCAGCGGGTTGTCGTCCTTCGGCCACTCCCCCGCCGCGACCCGGTCGATCTCGCCCTTGATGGCGATCATCGCGTCGCAGAACCGGTCCAGCTCGGCCAGGTCCTCGCTCTCCGTCGGCTCCACCATCAGCGTGCCTGCCACCGGGAACGACATCGTGGGCGCGTGCAGGCCGTAGTCGGCCAGCCGCTTGGCGACGTCGTCGACGGTGATGCCGGTCGCCTTGGTGATACCGCGCAGGTCCAGGATGCACTCGTGCGCCACCAGGCCGACCGCGCCCGGCGCGTCCGTGTCCAATCTGCGGCCCGAGTACAGCACCGGGTAGTGCTCGTGCAGGCGCCGCGCTACGTAGTTCGCCGCAGCGATCGCCGCCAAGGTGGCACGCTTGAGCCCTTCGGCGCCCATCATGCGGATGTACGCCCAGCTGATCGGCAGGATCGACGCCGAACCCCACGGAGCGGCGCTGACCGGGCCGACGCCGGTGTCCGGGCCCGCCCCCGGCTGCAGCGGGTGATTCGGCAGGAAGGGGGCCAGGTGCCCGCGCACGCCGATCGGTCCCACCCCGGGGCCACCGCCGCCGTGCGGGATGCAGAAGGTCTTGTGCAAGTTCAGGTGCGACACGTCCGCACCGAACTTGCCGAACCTGGCCAGCCCGATGAGCGCGTTCAGATTCGCCCCGTCGATGTAGACCTGGCCGCCGTGATCGTGCACGATGCGGCAGACCTCGGCGACGGTGTCCTCGTACACGCCGTGGGTCGACGGGTAGGTGACCATGATCGCGGCGAGGTCGTCGGCGTGCTGTGCGGCCAGCTCACGCAGGTGATCGATGTCGATGTTGCCGTCCGCGTCGCATTTGACCACGACCACGCGCATGCCTGCCATGACCGCGCTGGCGGCGTTCGTGCCGTGTGCGCTGGACGGGATCAAGCACACCTGGCGCTGGTCGTCGCCGCGGCTGCGGTGGTAGGCGCGGATCGCCAGCAGGCCGGCGAGCTCGCCCTGGCTTCCAGCGTTGGGCTGCAGCGACACCGCGTCGTAGCCGGTGATCTCGGCCAGCCAGCGCTGCAGGTCGGCGACGATGCGCAGCAGGCCTGCCGCGTCCTCGGCGGGCGCGAACGGGTGCAGCTCGGCGAACTCCGGCCAGGTGATCGCCTCCATCTCCGCTGCGGCGTTGAGCTTCATCGTGCACGACCCGAGCGGGATCATGCTGCGGTCCAACGCCACGTCCTTGTCGGACAGCTCGCGCAGGTAGCGGAGCAGGGCGGTCTCCGACCGGTGGGTGTTGAACACCGGGTGGGTGAGGTACTCCGAGCTCCGCAGCAGCGGCTCCGGGAGCGCGTCGGGCGTGCTGTCGTCCAGCGCGTCGGCGTCGGCGACGGACAACCCGAACGCCTTCCACACCAGCGACAGGTGCTCGCGGGTGGTCGTCTCGTCGCACGAGATCCCGACGTGATCGGCATCGACGAGGTGCAGGTTCACCCCCAGGCCGCGGGCTTGCTCGACGACCGTCTTCGCCCGCCCGGGGACCACCGCACGGACCGTGTCGAAGAACGCGTCGTGTACCAGCTCGACGCCCCCGGCCCGCAATCCGGCGGCCAGCACGGCGGCCATCCGATGCGCGCGCTGCGCGATGGCCCGCAGTCCCTCCGCGCCGTGGTACACCGCGTAGGCCGCAGCGACCACGGCGAGCAGCACCTGAGCGGTGCAGATGTTCGACGTGGCCTTCTCCCGCCGGATGTGCTGCTCACGCGTCTGCAGCGCCAGCCGGTAGGCGATCGAGCCGTCGGCGTCCGTGCTCACGCCGACCAGCCTGCCGGGCAGCTGGCGTTCCAGCCCCTGCCGCACGGCCAGGTAGCCGGCGTGCGGGCCACCGAATCCCATCGGCACGCCGAACCGCTGGGCCGAGCCGACGACCACGTCGGCGCCGATCTCGCCCGGCGGCCGCAGCAGCGTCAGGGCCAGCAGGTCGGCCGCCACCACGACGGCCGCGTCGTGCGCGTGCGCCAGGTCGACCAGCTCGCGGTCGTCACGGACGGCTCCGGAAGCCGACGGGTAGGACAGCAGCACACCGAAGAAGGTGTTCTCCTCGAACGCGGCCGCGAACTGACCGACGTCGCGGATGTCCAGCTCGATGCCCAGCGGCTCGGCGCGGGTCTGCAGGACAGCGATGGTCTGCGGGAACGTGTCGGCGTCGACCAGGAACCTGGTCGAGGTGTTCTTGCGCGCCGCGCGGCGCACCAGGGTCATCGCCTCCGCCGCCGCGGTCGCCTCGTCCAGCATGGACGCGTTCGCCACCGGCAGGCCGGTGAGATCGGCGACCATGGTCTGGAAGTTCAGCAGCGCTTCCAGCCTGCCCTGGGAGATCTCCGGCTGGTACGGGGTGTACGCGGTGTACCAGGCGGGGTTCTCCAGGATCTGCCGCCGGATGACCGGCGGGGTGACCGTGCCGTAGTAGCCCTGGCCGATCATCTGCACCATCGGCTTGTTCTGGGCGGCGAGCGCGCGCAGTTCGGCCAGCACCTGGGCCTCGGTGGCCGGGGGCGGCAGGCGCAGCGGCTCGCTGTCCCGGATCGACCGCGGGACCGCGGCGTCGGCCAGCTGCTCGAGCGACTCCACGCCGATGGTGCGGAGCATGCGCTCCAGCTCCGCGCGGCGCGGGCCGATGTGCCGGTCGACGAACGGGGTGCCGTGTTCGAGTTCTGCCAGACTGGGTCGCGACATCGTGGGCCTCCGGGCAATCGAGCGGGCGCCAGCTACGGTCCTCCCCCTCTGTCCCTACCCACGACGGGTGCCTGAGAGCTTCGTCCGCACACGCGGACTTGCACCTTCGGCGAGGCACGCGGGCCGTGCCTGCTATCCAGAGGCGTCTCACCGTGCGGTCCTGGTGCCTGAGAGGTTCCGGGGAGAGGTTGCTCCTTCGGCGCCGAGCGGTACTCGGACTCTCCCGCACGGGTCAACGACTACGCCGTCAGTGTAACCGCGGGACGGCGTTCGTCACGGCACGTGTTGGTATCAGCCCGTCTTACGGGCCGAGCGGCGCTCGGCCAGCTCGTCCCGTACCGGAAGGGCGACCTTGCTGCCGTCGACCCGTTCGGCCGGGAACTCGTGGATGCTGCCGGTGATCTCCTGCATCGCTCCGCTGACCGCGATGCCGAACACGCCCTGGCCGCCCTGCAGCAGATCGACGATCTCCTCCGGCGAGGTGCACTCGTAGACGGTGGTGCCGTCGGAGAACAGCGTCACCGTGGCCAGGTCCCGCACGCCGCGGTCGCGCAAATGGTCGACGGCGGTCCGGATGTTCTGCAACGACACGCCCGCGTCCAGCAGGCGCTTGACGATCTTCAGAACCAGCAGGTCCTTGAACGAGTACAGCCGTTGGGAACCGGAGCCGTGCGCGGTGCGGATGCTCGGCTCGACCAACTTGGTGCGTGCCCAGTAGTCCAACTGCCGGTAGGTGATGCCGGCGATCTGACAGGCAGCCGGGCCACGGTAGCCGACAAGGTCGTCGGGCACCGACGAGTCCGGGAACAGTTCTCCCTGCTCGCCACCCTCACGCTGCACGGGCCTGGTCTCGTTGTCGACCACGCAAACCTCCCGGTGCCGAATCACACGCACGCGATTCACTGCGTCCGACGGTATGCCCCACCGCAAGCCCGGTCAACGCGACTCGCCACAAACCTCGACCTCGGCTTGAGGCTTGCCGCCCGGCACCCACCGAATTCACCCGATCACCGCCTGTGCCGGCCTACCGGCCGCTCGCCGCACCGGGCCGGGCGCGGCGGTGCGGTACGTCGCGTGCGCGCTGACCCGCGCCGTCGGGCGTCGGTCAGGTGTCCGCGCCGCGGAAGTCCTCCGGCGTGACCGAGTCGAGGAACTCGCGGAACTTCTCCACCTCGTCCTCCTGCTCGTCCGGAATGATCAAGCCCGCTTCGTCCAGCACCGAGTCCTCGGCGTGGATCGGAACACCCGCACGCAGCGCAAGCGCCACCGAGTCGCTCGGCCGGGCAGAGACCCGGACGTTGCCGTCGAAGACCAGTTCCGCGAAGAACGTGCCTTCCTTGAGGTCGGTGATCACCACCTGCTCCAACTGCCGACCCAAGGCCCCGATGACGTCCTTGAGCAGGTCATGGGTCAACGGCCGCGCAGGACGCACGCCCTGCTGCTCGAGCGCGATAGCAGTGGCCTCCACCGATCCAATCCAAATCGGCAGGTAGCGGTCCCCGTGGGCTTCCCGCAACAGCAGGATCGGGGTGTTCGCGGGCAGTTCGACCCGCACGCCGACGACGCGCATCTCGTTCATCGGGCCTCGCCTCCCACTCGTGGCGCGGGAATGCACCTCGCTTCAGTCCGAGGATCCCGCATCGTCTGTATCGACGCTACCCGTCATCCGGGCAATCTGCCCAGCGTTTCGCCGCCACTCTCAGTAGGCGGCGAGACATCCCCCAGCGGGCACCTGTGCCGGCGGCCGTGGCGGCCTCAGCCCGAGGTCACGCTCCGGATGCCGGCCTTGACCAGCAGCGTGTGCAACGTCACCGACAACGCCGCCAGCTCCCGGACCAGCTCGTCGGCCCTGGCCTTGGCCGCCTCGTCGCGGTGCCGGGACACCGGGGCCACGATCTGCTCGAGCAGGCCGATCTCGCGGTCGGCGGACGCCCGGAACGCCCGCAGGTGCCTGGGCTCGATGCCGTACTCGGTCATCGCCCGCACGGTCTTGGCGATCTCCACCGCGTCGGTGTCGTAGAACCCGGCAGGGCCCGGCCGGACGATCCCGAACTGCTCGAGCTCGGCCAGCAGGGCGGCGTCCACCCCGGACCGCTCCAGCAGGTCCTCCTTGGTCAGCCGCACCTGACGGCCCGGCGCGAAGTCCTCCGCCGACGGGCCCGGCGCGCCGGACGCCAGCGACACCAGCCGCCGGGGCGCCCTCAGCGCGGGCAGCTCCGCGGGGGACTTGCCCGCCCCGTCCGCGGCGTCGAGCTGGTCCTTGATCACCTTCAACGGCAGGTAGTGGTCTCGCTGCGCGGCAAGCACGAACCGCAGCCGCTCCACGTCGGCCGGGCTGAACTGCCGGTAGCCGGAGGGCGTGCGGGCCGGCCGCACCAGCCCTTCCGACTCGAGGAACCTGATCTTGGAGATCGTCACGTCGGGGAACTCGGTGCGCAGCTGGGCGAGCACCGCGCCGATGCTCAGCCCGCCGCGCTGACCGCGTTCCGACGCTCCGCCCGCTGAGCGACCTGCCGCCGTCACTGGTTCCGTCAGCTCCCTGACGAACCGCCGGTCAGGAACACCAGCCGGAACTTCCCGATCTGCACCTCGTCGCCACCGGCGAGCACCGCCTGGTCGACCGGCTCGCGGTTGACGTAGGTCCCGTTCAAGCTGCCGACGTCGATCACGACGAACTCGCCGCCCTCGCGACGGAACTCCGCGTGGCGGCGCGACACCGTGACATCGTCGAGGAAGATGTCGCTGTCCGGGTGACGGCCAGCGCTCGTGGTGTCACGGTCCAGCAGGAACCGGGAGCCGGCATTCGGTCCGCGCTTGACCACCAGCAGGGCCGTGCCAGGGGGCAGTGCCTCGATCCCGGACACCTGGGCTTCCTGAGCGGCCGGCTCCGGCTGACCTTCGTCGAGGAAGTCAGCCCGGAAGACCGAGGTCCGTTCCGGAGCCTCTTCTGGGGGAACGCCGGGCCCGTCGTTCGTGGTCACCTGGACTCTCCTCACGTCGCTGCTGAATCGACTGGGGTCGTGTTTGCACAACGTACCGCGTCCGGGCTGCTCGCGGACCACGACTCCCCCCAACTGGACGCAGCCTGCTCGACCGGTCAGCCCTCGATCAACTTCTGGTACGCCTCGGCGTCCAGCAGGCCGTCGACCGCCGCCGGATCCGCGGGGGTGATCTCGATCAGCCAGCCCTCGCCGTACGGGTCGCTGTTGATCACTTCCGGCGCCTCCGTGACGGCCTCGTTGACCGCGGTCACCTCGCCGTCGACCGGGGCGAACAGCTCCGAGACGCTCTTGGTCGACTCGATCTCGCCGAACGGTTCCCCGGCGGTGACGGTGGTCCCCGTCTCGGGGAGATCGACGAACACCACGTCGCCCAGCTGATCCTGGGCGTACTCGGTGATCCCGACACGCAACGTGCCTTCCCTCGCGCCCGCGGAGACCCACTCGTGCTCCTCGGTGTAGCGCAGTTCGTCTGGAACCGTCACGAGCCTTCCCTTTCTGCCATCACCGTGCGCCGTCGAGAGTGTGCCAGCTACACCCCGGCAACGGCATTCCGAGGTCGCTCGTCCCCGCCCGACGGCCGGTGACGAACGGCCAGCCACGTCTGAACGACATACAGCACACCAGACCACACGTACAACACGCCGCCCCAGATCATGAACGCGTAGCCGACCGGGCGCAGCACGTCGATGATCAGCGGGTCGGCGAAGTCGGTCTGGATGAACAGCAACGTCGGGAAGGCGTACATCAGCACGAACGTGGCGCCTTTGCCGACGTAGGTCACCTCCGGGTAGGTGAACCGCCGCCGGCGCAGCACCAGCACGCACACGCCGAGCGTCAGCTCCCGCCCGACCAGCACCGCGATCACCCACCAGGGCAGGATGTCCCGCACCAGGAACGCCAGCAGCGTCGCGACGATGTAGAGCCGGTCGGCGGCCGGGTCGAGCAACTGGCCCAGCCGGGACAACTGGCCGAGCCAGCGCGCCAGCTTGCCGTCCAGCCAGTCGCTGATCCCGGCGAACACCAGCAGGAGAATGGCCAGTCCGTCCCACCTGGGCCCGAGCAGCAGCCACAGGAAGACCGGCACCAGGGCCAGCCGCACCAGCGAAATCATGTTCGGCAGGGTGGCCAGCTGCCGCAGCAACGGCTCCTCGGCGGGCTCGGCGCGCCTCGCAGGCTGGTCGGTGCTCACTCGCTCACAATAGGGCCGGCACGGCACCGCGCGATCCGCGCCCGGTGGCCAGCGCGGCGGAAGGA
This sequence comes from Thermocrispum sp., assembly GCF_002919275.1. Classification (NCBI taxonomy): domain Bacteria; kingdom Bacillati; phylum Actinomycetota; class Actinomycetes; order Pseudonocardiales; family Pseudonocardiaceae; genus Thermocrispum; species Thermocrispum sp. The sequence goes on from NZ_PKFA01000012.1 coordinate 67,487, forward strand.
GTCCCGGATGGGTGGCCGAAGGACGCGGCGCTCGCTGACCGCGCTGCTGGCCGCGGCATCGGCGGCGCTGACCGGATGCACGGGTGTCGGCGACCGTGCACCGGACGCCGGCTCGCCCGCTCCGCCGTCCGCTCCGGCCCGGTCGTCCGCGGCTGCCCCGTCGTCCTCGCCGCCCGCTCCATCGCGGTCGCGCCGGCCGACTGAGCCGTCCGGGACGACGCCGGAGCCCGGTGAATCGGGCGAGTGCGGGACCGTCACGGCGGCGAGTGGCCTGTTGCTGCAGGTGATGGTCGCCGACGGTCGGACCTCGTGCGCGCAGGCGACCCGGCTGGTGCGGGCCTTCCACCAGCAGATCGGCGATCGTCAGCCGGCCGGCTCGGACCGCCCGGCCGGAGGCACCGTCGAGGGCTGGACATGTGTCTCGGGGCCGCCGTCGGCGCTCGGCGGAACCATCTGCACACGCGGATCCGCTACCGTCTCCGCTGCTGTCGTGGCCGCCGAATGACCGGTGCGGCCCCTACCATGATCGAGTCGAGCGGGCGCGGAGGTGGTCACCGGTGCACGTCCTGGGGCGTTTCGGCGCGAGGTGGGCAAGCCGTGACGAGCGGACCGGCCGGGACGGGGACGACCGGCGACCGGTCGCGCTGGCCCCGCTGGAGGTCCACGGATCCTTCCGGCACGACGGATTCCGGCTCGCCTACACCGAGTACGGCGACAGCGCGAGCAGTGCGGGCACGGTGATCCTCACCCACGGCATCCTGCTCACCCGCCGGATGCACCGGCCCCTCGCCAGGCGTCTGGCCCGCGAAGGCTTTCACGTCGTGACCCTGGACCTGCTGGGGCACGGCGAGTCGGACCGGCCGACCGAGTCCTGGCGGTACTCGATGACCGCATTCGCCGAGCAAGTGGTCGGTTTGATGGATCACTTGGACGTGACGTCGGCGGTGGTCGGCGGCACGTCGCTGGGCGCCAACGTCAGCCTGGAGACGGCGGTGCTCGCCCCTGAGCGCACGCACGGCCTGATCGTGGAGATGCCGGTGCTGGACAACGCGGTGCTCTCCGGCCTGGTGGCCTTTCCTCCCCTGCTGTTCGCCGCCCGGTTCGCGCCGGTGTCGGTCAACGCCGTGAAGGCACTGGCGCAGCGGGTGCCGCGCGGGTACGTCTGGCTGGACGTGGTGGCAGACGTGCTGCAGCAGGAGCCCGCGGCCATGGCGGCACTGCTGCACGGGCTGTTCTTCCAGCGCATCGCGCCGCCACGCACCGTGCGGCGGCGGATCGGGATTCCCGCGCTGGTCATCGGTCACGCCCGGGACCCGATCCACCCGTTCGGCGACGCCGACACCCTGGCCAGGGACATGCCGCAGGCGAGGTTCGTCCAGGCTCGCAGCCCGGTCGAGCTGCGGTTCGATCCGCACCGGCTCACCGGCGAGATCCTGCGCTTCCTCCGCGAGCGATTCGCCGCAGGCGCACACCAGGCCTCCCCTGCGGTCTGACCGCGGACCACCCGTCGTTGGCCCCGCTGCTGTCCGGCCGCCGGACACGCCTCGGCCGCGGCCACGCGGGTCAGCTGCGTTCGCCGACGGCGCCTTCCCGCTCCGCGTACAAGCCCGCGACCGGGCCGATCACGATGACTGCAGGTGGACGGATCCCCTCCGCCGCAATCTCGTCGGCCACCGAGCCGAGCGTGGTGCGCAACACCCGCTGACGGGCGGTACTGCCTTCCTGGACCACGGCCACCGGGGTGTCCGGCGCCCGCCCCCCGGCCATGAGCACGTCGGCGAACTGCCCGGCTCGCTCGACGGCCATCAGCAGCACGATCGTCCCCCGCAGGGCGGCCAGAGCCCGCCAGTCGACCAACGACGAGGGATGATCCGGGCCGACGTGCCCGGAGACCACGACCACTTCGTGGGCCACTCCCCGATGCGTGACCGGCACGTCGGCCAGCGCGGGCACCGCGAACGCGCTGGTGACGCCGGGGACCACGGACACTGGCACACCGGCGGACGCGCACGCCAGGACCTCTTCGTAGCCGCGTCCGAACACGTACGGGTCCCCGCCTTTGAGCCGCACCACGGTCTTGCCCGCCTTGGCGTGCTCGACGAGCGTGGCATTGATGAAATCCTGGGCCGCTGCGCGGCCGTAGGGGATCTTCGCCGCGTCCACGACCTCCACGCGCGGCGGCAGCTCGTCCAGCAGCTCCCTGGGCGCCAGCCGGTCCGCCACGACGACGTCGGCGTTGGCCAGCAGGCGGCGGCCGGCCACGGTGATCAGTTCCGGATCGCCCGGCCCTCCCCCGACCAGGATCACCTCACCCATACCGGGCCGCCGCGCGCCGGGCTGCCGGCCGGCGGGCACCGTGCCCTCCCGCAGCGCCTCCAGCAGGCCGTCGCGAACGGCGGCCGAACGCAGCGGCCTCCCACCGGCCAGCACACCGATCAGCAGCCCGTCGAACTCGCCGGTCGCGGGTGTCACCGCGCTGCCGTCGGGCCCGGCGTCCGCCCGCACGCAGAACACCCGCTCGCGTTCGGCTTCCGCGCTGACCGCCTCGTTGACCCGGGTGTCGTCCGTGCACGCGATGGCATACCAGGCGTGGCGCAGGTCGCCGTCGGCGTACCGGCGCCGGTGCCAGCGAATCTCCCCCGCCGCGGCCATGCCCTCCACCGCCGGTGTGGCTTCCGGGGCGATCACGTCGACGTCGGCACCGGCGCGGAGCAACCGGGGCAGCCGTCGCTGCGCCACACTGCCCGCGCCGACCACGACGACCCGGCGTCCACGAAGATCGAGACCGACGAGGTAGTGGGCGTCAGACATGCGGTAAGCATGCCGTGCCGCGGGCCTATGGCGCCGCGGCGTCCCACACATCGGATGCCGCTGACGACCACGTTCGGTTCCGCCGATGTCGGTGCTGCGGGGCAGAATGCGCCATGTGGAGGTGACCACAGCCGGGCTGACGACGCCGGTCGGCCCGCTCGGCATCGCGGTGTCCGAGCGGGGCCTGTGCCGCGTCGAGTGGTCGCAGCCACCCGGTCGGGTGGCGAAGCCGGCCGGCCTGGCGCTGCGGGTGATCGAGCAGCTGGAGGCCTACTTCACCGGCGAGCTCCGGGAGTTCGACCTGCCGATCGACTGGAGCTTCGCCACCGGCACCAGGCTCGCAGTGCTGCAGGCGCTGCATCGCGTGCCGTACGGCACCGCGGTCACCTACGGCGAGCTGGCCGAGCTGAGCGGGACCGGCGTGCCCCCCAGGGCCATCGGCGGGATCATGGGCGCCAACCCGATGCCGATCGTCGTGCCCTGTCACCGCGTGGTCGCACACGACGGCCTGGGTGGGTACTCGGGCGGCGGCCGGGCCTACGACGGGCGTGAGGTCAAGCGCTGGCTGCTCGTCATGGAGGGTGCGCTGCCGCCGACGCTGGACTGGGATCCCGCCGGCCTGCCCGCCGCGACCTAGCCGGCCTGCCCGCCGCGGACTGGCTCCGCCGGGTGCCCGGTCAGCCCAGGATCACGTCGGCGACCGCGGGCAGGGTGGCCACCGGTCCCTGCACCAGCAGCGTGGTCACGCAGGTCTCCTCCCAGCGCGCCAGCTCGTCCTTGATCTTGGCCTTCGGGCCGATCAGTGCCACGTCCTCCACCAGCTCGGTCGGGATCGCCGCCGTCGCGCCCTTCTTGTCCCCGGACAGGTACAGCTGCTGCACCTTCTCCGCCACGGCCTCGTAGCCCATGCGCACGAACACGTCCTTGTGGAAGTTCGCCTGCCTGGCACCCATCCCGCCGATGTAGAGGGCCAGCACCGGCCGGATCATGTCCGCCGCGGCCTCCACGTCGTCGTGCACGATGACCGGCACGGACGCCGCCACCTCGAAGTCCTCGGCGGTGCGGCGCGCCCCCGGACGGGCGAACCCCTCGGCGAGGGCGGCGCGGTAGAACGCGTCGCTCTTCGGGGAGAAGAACAGCGCCAGCCAGCCGTCGGCGATCTCGGCGGCCAGCGCCACGTTCTTCGGGCCTTCCGCGCCGAGGTAGATCGGGATGTCCTCGCGCAGTGGGTGCACGGTCGGCTTCAGCGGCTTGCCCAGCCCGGTGCCGCCCGGCAGCGGCAGCTGGTAGTGCTCGCCGGAGAACCGCACCGGCTCGGCACGCGCGAACACCTGCCGCAGGATCGCGACGTACTCCCGGGTGCGGGCCAGTGGCTTGGCGTACGGCTGCCCGTACCACCCTTCCACGACCTGCGGCCCGGACACGCCGAGACCGAGGATAAACCGGCCTCCGGACAGGTGATCCATCGTCATCGCCGCCATCGCCGTGGCGGTCGGCGTGCGGGCGGAGATCTGGATCAGGTTCGTGCCGAGCTTGATGCGTGAGGTCCGCGACCCCAGCCAGGCCAGCGGGGTCAGCGCGTCCGAGCCGTAGGCCTCCGCGGTCCAGACGGAATCGAATCCGAGCCGTTCCGCCGTGGTGATCGCATCCACCGCGTCCGCAGGCGGGCCGGACGACCAGTACCCGAGGTGGTAGCCGAGCTTCATAGGCGGCAGTCAATCAGACGTCCGGGCTGTAATGCCACGGCTTGCCCCGTTCGGACTCCGGCGGCAGCCAGCGGCGCGGGGTCTCCGGCAACGGCGTGCCGGGCGGCAGCTTCCCGGTCGCGCGCAGCCACCCGTGATAGGCCCTCGGGTGCCACTTGACGCGCTTCGGCAGCAAGCGGAACACCCGGTCCACCCAGCGGCCGAAAGCGCGCAGCCGCCGCTCGTCGCGGTCGGACCAGGTGAAGCCGAGCTTGTCCCGGACGGCCGGGTGATACATGCCGACGGTCAGCCACACGTAGCGCTTCTCGATGTGCCGGCGCAGCCACGACCAGACCCCGTCCGGCAGCCCCGCCAGCTGCGGCGGCTTGTCCAAGCCGGACAGGTCCAGCACGGCCAGCGCCGTGGGATGCGGCTCGAGCACGTTCCGGCACATGTGGTCGTAGTACTCCTGGAACTCCTCCCAGCTGCCCGGAACCGGCCGCATGCTCACCCCGTACAGCCGGTACCACTGCACATGCTCGTCGAACAGCTGCCGACGCTCGGCCTCGGTGATACCGCCGCAGAAGTACTCCTTGGTGAGCATGGTGCCGACGAAGAACGTCGCATGCGCCCAGTAGAAGACGTCCGGGGACAGCGCGTGGTAGCGGCGGCCGCGCTCGTCGACGCCCTTGATGTGGTCGTGGTAACCGCGCACCTGGCGAGCGGTTTCGACCGCCCGGTCCCCGTCGAAGACCACTCCCCCGATCGGGTACAGCGAGCGGAACAGGCGCGGCATGCGCTCGTCGAAGAAGGTCGAGTGCTGGGCCACCGCCGCTCCCAGCTGCGGATGCATGTTCTGCATCGACCCGGCCCACAGCGCTTGCAGCAGCCCACGCCAGTCCCCGAAGACCTGCCAGGTCAGCGAATCCGGGCCGAGCGGCTTCGGCCCGGTGGTCCTGCCGGCCTGCGCGGCACGCTCACCGCGGGCAGCGTCCGTGGTCATCGGAACCGTCCTCCAACTGAAAACGATCGTTGTCACTGTACGATGTGACAACACCGGCAGTCAATTGATCACACGACTCAGTGGGACGGGATGACCAACGCCACGCGTACCTGGGGCGGGACGACCCTGGCCGACCGGCGCGCCGACCGGCGCAGGCGGCTCGTCGAAGCCGGGATCGAACTGCTCGGGGGCGGGGACAGCACGGCGGTCACCGTGCGTGCCGTGTGCCGGACCGCGCGGCTCACCGAGCGGTACTTCTACGAAAGCTTCGCCGACCGCGACGCCTTGATGCTGGCGGTGTACGAGCACGTGGCCGAGTCGGCACGCCAGGCCATCCTCGATGCGGTGACCCGCGTGGCGGACACCGACCCCGAGGAGCAGGCCAGGGCGGCGGTGCGGGCGTTCGTCGAGCTGCTCATCGACGACCCGCGCAAAGGCACCGTGCTGCTGCTGGTGCCGATCACCGAACCCGCGCTGAACAAGCGCGGCGCGGAACTGCTCCCGACCTTCACCGCGATGATCCGTGACCGGCTGCCGGACGGCTATGACGACGTCCACCGCGAGCTGACCGCCACGTCGCTGATCGGCGCACTCACGTACCTGTTCATCAGCTATCTGGACGGCAGCCTGGACGTGCCGCGGGAACGCCTGATCGAACACGCCGTCGGCATGCTCGTCGCCGCTGCCTCGCCGCCGGATGCAACCTCGTAGCGGCCCGGCCCGTGAGAAAGGGCGGCACGAGATCGAACGAACCTGCTGACCCCGGGGGCGGGTCGAGAGGGGGGTGCATGAAGGCGGAACTGGAGGCGCAGTTCCAGCACTTCGCCGAGAACCAGGTGCTGACGCTGCGCAGATTCGCCTACCTGCTGTGCGCCGACTGGCACCTGGCCGAGGACCTGGTGCAGAACGCGCTGCTGAAGCTGTACCGGCTGTGGCCGAAGATGCAGCGCCGCGGCAGCGTCGGCAACTACGCACGGCGCGCGGTGCTCACCTGCTGGCTGGACGAGAAGCGCAGGCCATGGCGCCGGACCGAGTCGGGCGACGGCGAGCTGCCCGATCAGGCCGATCCCGCGGTGGACATCGACGGGTACGGCGAGCGGCTGGTCGACCGGGAGCGCGTGCTGCGCGGCATGACGGAGCTGCCCCCCGGCAACGGGCTGTGCTGGTGCTGCGGTTCTGGGAAGAACTGTCCGTGAGCGAGACGGCGGAGGTCTTGGGCTGTTCGGAAGGCAACGTGAAAAGCCAGCAGTCGCGCGCGCTGACGCGATTGCGTGAAGTGCTCGACCGGATGGAGTCGACACCGAGCTTGGCCAGGAGGGCGTCATGACCGAGCACGCGCTGCGTGAAGGCATGCGGGCTGCGGTGACCGCCGAGCCGCCGCTCGGGTTCAGCACGGACGAGTTGATCGCGACCGCCCGCCGCAGGGCGCGCCGCAGGCGCACGATGATGGCCTCGGCAGCGACTGCGGCCGTCGTGGTCGCGGGAAGTGTCGGCGCCGTCTCCCTTGCCGGGCAGCAGGAGCCCGGGCCTGCCCGGCTGCAGGCTGCAGCGGGAGACGTGGTGCGTGGCGAGGTCGAGAAGGCCGGCGAGTCGCTGGCGCAGCTGTTGCCGCGCTACCTGCCGGGCGCCGAGGTGACGTCCACCGTGGCCATCGACGACACCGGGCTCATCACGTACGAGGTCGACGACGCTCCCGGTGCGTGCTGTACGAAATCAACCCGTGTTCGCTGACCAATCCGCCCACCTTGCCGGTCTCCTGCAGGTCCGATCCGGGCAGCGGCGCATATCACGGCGACCGGCTCACGCAGGACTCCTACTGGAAAGGAGTCCACCGGAGCGATTACCTCGTCCGGGTGATAGTCGTGCGGAACGGGGAGCAGCTCGGCGTGCACGAGCACAAGGCGTGTGCCCACGCGCCGTCGCTGTGCGACGAGGATGTCGAGTTCGTGGCCCTGAGCGAAACCCAAGCTGCCCGGCTGGTGCGTGACCCGGACGTGTATGCGCCCGCCGTCAGTGCCGGAACGTTCCTCGAAGACCGCCTCGGGATGCTGCGTCTCGAGCTCGAGCAGATCGACGACGGGGAGCCCCGCGTGACGGAACGCCGCGCCGAGATCCAGGCCGTGATCGGGAAGCTGGAGCGGGAACTGGCCCTGCGTGCCCAGGCCGAGAAGGCCAGCCAGCTCGAGGAACTGCGCACGGACGAGCCTGCCGCGAAGCAGCGCAGGCGCGCGCAACTCGAGCAGGAAATCGAGGAGGCCAAGCGCAAGCTCGACCGGGACACGGAACAGGCAGAGCGATCAGGGCGCTGACCCTGCCGATCCGGCTGCCGCCGCACGTCGTGCCGTGCGGCGGCAGCTTCCTTTCTGCGGGCCGTTTCGCGATGATCTTCGGCACGATGAACGTTCCAGTTCCCCGGACCGGTGCCCAGCCGACGGGGTCCCGGCTGCGGGCGTACATTGCGTTCAGCGGATCTCGTCGATCTGCCTGGGCGCGATACTGGGGCACTAAGGTTCGAACCAGTCACCCGGCCACCACGCCCGCGGCCGGCTCGGGCCGGGGACGAACGAGCACAGGTTCGACGCCGACGCGACGCGCCTGCTGCCTGACCGCGTCTGGCAGTCCGTTCGCGGACGTACCGAGGAGGAGACCGGATGACCCAGCACACCGTGGGCGAGCAGTCCGCCACGCTGGCCGACCGTGCACCGTCGGCCGCACGGGTGTTTCTCGACCGGGTGGCAAGCACGCCGCATCGCGAGGCGTTCCGCTACCCGGTCGGTGACCGGTGGGAGTCGGTGACCTGGCACCAGGTCGGAGAGCGGGTCAACCGCATCGCTGCCGGGTTGCTGGCGCTGGGCCTGCAGACCGAGGACCGGGTCGCCGTCGCGTCGACCACCCGCTACGAGTGGGTGCTGGCCGACGCGGGCATCATGTGCGCCGGCGGGGCGACCACCACCGTCTACCCGACCACCGGGAGCGAGGACGTCCAGTTCATCCTGGCCGACTCCAACAGCCGGGTGCTGTTCGCCGAGGACGACGAGCAGATCGCCAAAGTGCGCAGGCACCGCGAGAAGTTGCCGGACCTGCAGCAGGTGGTCACGTTCGACGGCACCCCGGACGGCGACTGGGTGATCTCGCTCGCCGACCTGGAGAAGAAGGGCGAGGAGTACCTGAAGGAGAACCCGGACGCCGTGGAGAAGACGGTGTCCGCGCTGACGCCTGACCACCTCGCCACGCTGATCTACACGTCGGGCACAACCGGCCGACCGAAGGGCGTGCGGCTGGTGCACGACTGCTGGAGCTACGAGGGCGCCGCCATCCGGGCCCTGAACCTGCTGACCGAGGACGACCTGCAATACCTGTGGCTGCCGCTGTCGCACGTGTTCGGCAAGGTGCTGCTGTGCGCGCAGGCGGAGATCGGGTTCGCCACCGCGGTCGACGGCCGGATCGACAAGATCGTGGACAACCTCGGCGTGGTGAAGCCGACCTTCATGGGCGCGGCACCCCGGATCTTCGAGAAGGTGCACGCCAGGGTCACCACCATGACCCACGACGAGGGCGGCCTGAAGGCCAAGATCTTCGACTGGGCGTTCCGGGTGGGCATCAAGGTGTCCCGCCTGCGCAGGGCGGGCAAGCCGGTGCCCAAGCCGCTGCAGCTGCAGTTCGCCATCGCGGACAAGCTGGTGTTCACCAAGCTGCGGGAACGGTTCGGCGGCCGCATCCGCTACCTGATCTCCGGCTCGGCCGCGTTGAACAACGACATCGCCGAGTGGTTCGACGCCGCGGGGCTGACCATTCTGGAAGGCTACGGCCTGACCGAGACCAGCGGCGCCAGCTGCGTCAACCGCCCGGACGACCAGCAGATCGGCACGGTCGGCCCGCCGCTGCCGGGCACCGAGATCAAGATCGCCTCCGACGGCGAGATCCTGATGCGCGGCCCCGGCGTGATGCGCGGCTACCACAACCAGCCGGACCTGACCGCCGAGGTGCTCGACGAGGACGGCTGGTTCCACACCGGTGACATCGGCGAGCTGGTCGGCAACAAGGTCCGGATCACCGACCGGAAGAAGGACCTGATCAAGACCTCGGGCGGCAAGTACGTCGCCCCGCAGGCGATCGAGGCCCAGTTCAAGGCCATCTGCCCGTACGCGGCGCAGCTGGTGGTGCACGGCGAGGGCCGCAAGTTCGTCTCCGCGCTGGTGACGCTGGACCCGGAGGCCATCCAGGAGTGGGCGGAGCAGCACGGCATGGCGGGCAAGAGCTACGCCGAGATCGTGACCTCCGACCAGGCCCGCGAGATGGTGCAGAAGTACATCGACGAGCTGAACAGCAGGCTGAACCGGTGGGAGACGATCAAGAAGTTCGTCATCCTGCCGCACGACCTGACCGTCGAAGAGGGCGAGCTGACGCCGAGCCTGAAGCTCAAGCGCAAGGCGGTCGAGCAGAAGTACCGGGACCTGCTGGACGACCTCTACGACTGACCGGCCGCGGCGGTGGCGTCCGGCCGGCCACCGGCCGGGGACGCCGAGCAGCGCGGGCGGTCGTCATGCCGACGGGCCGGTGAGTGCGCAACACCACTCGCCGGCCCGTTTCGTGTTGCCCAACCGTCGCGTACTGTTCACGTTTGAGCTGCGCAAACGCCGCGGCGCACGGCACGTCACCCCAGCGTTCACCGCCGCCGTCGGCACAGCCAGAAGCACAACAAATTTCACACGTGTTTCCGGTGGGGCTTTCGCGGGAGCAGAAGTTCACCGTAAAGTAACTGAACTCCCGGTGACCCCGGGCGTGACGCGACCGCGACTTCGCACAGCGAAGCCACCGCCGGTCTGATTCGCGCGCACATCGTGGTGCGCCGTCTCGCGCACATCGTGGTGCGCCGATTTCCTCCATGTTCGAGGCCGCACAGTGCGGTGCCGGCCGATGTCCCGCTCATCTGTTCGCACTGGCGCGATCGTCTACGAGCCGACCATCGCACCGGGCAGGTTCGCCGTTACCCGACCGTGACAGCTTCACCGGATCGGCCCAACATACCTGCACGGCGCTGACACCACACGGAAGGACAGCCAGCCGTGTCCCACCACACCCCTGGCCCTCAGCAGGCCGGTCTGTACGACCCGTCGTACGAGCACGACGCCTGCGGTGTCGCTTTCGTCGCCGATCTCACCGGCCGCCGTTCCCACTCGATCGTGCGCAAGGCCCTGACCGCGCTGAAGAACCTCGAGCACCGCGGAGCACGGGGTGCCGAACCGGACACCGGCGACGGCGCCGGCCTGCTCATCCAAGTGCCCGACGAGTTCTTCCGTGCCGTCGTCGACTTCGCCCTGCCCCCCGCCGGGCGGTACGCCGTCGGCACCGCGTTCCTGCCCACCGACGACGCCGCCCGCCGCTTGGTCGTCCAGACCGTGGAGCGGATCGCGGCCGAGGAAGGCATGCGTGTGCTCGGCTGGCGTGACCTGCCGATCGACGATCGGCACGTCGGACGGATCGCCGCCTCCACCATGCCCACGTTCCGGCAGGTGTTCCTCGCCCCGCAGGACCCGGCGGTGACCGGGATGGACCTGGAGCGGCTGGCGTTCGTGGTGCGCAAGCGTGCCGAGCACGCGTGCGCGGACAGCGACCCGAAGGGCGGCATCGGGCTGTACTTCCCCAGCCTGTCCAGCCGCACCATCGTCTACAAGGGCATGCTGACCGAGCCGCAGCTGGAGAAGTTCTTCGTCGACTTGAGCGACGAGCGCATGGTCAGCGCGATCGGCCTGGTGCACAGCCGGTTCTCCACCAACACCTTCCCGTCCTGGCCGTTGGCGCACCCGTACCGGTACATCGCGCACAACGGCGAGATCAACACGCTGCGCGGCAACCGGAACTGGATGGACGCGCGCGAGTCGACGCTGGCCAGCGACCTGTTCTCCGGCGACCTGTCCAGGATCTTCCCGATCATCACCAGGGGCGCCAGCGACTCGGCCTCGTTCGACGAGGTGCTGGAGCTGCTGCACCTCGGCGGCCGCAGCCTGCCGCACGCGGTGCTCATGATGATCCCCGAGGCGTGGGAGAACCACGAGGAGATGGACCCGGCGCGGCGGGCGTTCTACCAGTTCCACTCCACGATGATGGAGCCGTGGGACGGGCCCGCCCTGGTCGCGTTCACCGACGGCACCCAGATCGGTGCGGTGCTGGACCGCAACGGCTTGCGCCCGGCGCGCTACTGGGTCACCGAGGACGGCCTGGTCATCGCCGCGTCCGAGGTCGGCGTACTGGACGTCGACCCGGCCACCATCGTCCGCAAGGGCAGGCTGGAACCGGGCCGGATGTTCCTGGTCGACACCGAGCAGCACCGCATCATCGACGACGACGAGGTCAAGGGCCAGCTGGCCGCCGAGCACCCGTACCAGGCGTGGCTGGAGCACCCGACCACCGGGATGCTGCACCTGGACGAGCTGCCCGGGCGCACCCGCGAAGGCACGCCCAGCCAGGCGTCGCTGGTGCAGCGCCAGCAGGTGTTCGGCTACACCCAGGAGGATGTGTCGATCCTGGTGGGGCCGATGGCGAGGACCGGGTCGGAGCCGCTGGGGTCGATGGGCAACGACGCGCCGCTGGCCCCGCTGTCGGACCGGCCGCGCCTGCTGTTCGACTACTTCACCCAGCTGTTCGCCCAGGTCACCAACCCTCCGCTGGACGCGATCCGGGAGGAGCTGGTCACGTCGCTGAGCACCCAGGTGGGCAGCGAGCCGAACCTGCTGTCCGCCGACCCGCGGCACGCACGCAAGATCGTGCTGCCGTTCCCGGTGCTGGACAACGACCAGCTGGCCAAACTGGTGCACGCCAACGACGACGGCACCCTGCCGGAGTTCCAGTCCTACACCGTGCGCGGTCTGTACGACGTGCGCGGCGGCGGAGCGGCGTTGCAGGCCAAGCTCAAGGAGATCTGCGCCGACGTCGTCACCGCCATCCGTGACGGCGCCCGGCTGATCGTCCTGTCCGACCGCGGCGCCACCAAGGACCTGGCGCCGATCCCGTCGCTGCTGCTCACCGGCGCGGTGCACCACCACCTGGTGCGCGAGAAGCTGCGCACCCAGGTGGGCCTGGTCGTCGAGGCGGGCGACGCCCGCGAGGTGCACCACATCGCGCTGCTGATCGGCTACGGGGCGGCGGCGGTCAACCCGTACCTGGCCATGGCGACGGCCGAGGCCATGGCCGAGCGCGGCGAGCTGGGCCCGGACGTCGACCCCGAGCGCGCCACCAGCAACCTGATCAAGGCGCTGGGCAAGGGTGTGCGCAAGACGATGTCCAAGATGGGCGTCTCGACCGTCGCCTCCTACACCGGGGCGCAGATCTTCGAGGCGCTCGGCCTCGGCAAGGAGGTCATCGACACCTGCTTCACCGGCACCACGTCGCGCTTGGGCGGCGTCGGGTTCGACGTGCTGGCCGAAGAGGTGGCGCGCAGGCACCGGCTGGCCTTCCCGCCGGACGGGGTCCGGGCCAGCCACCGCGAGCTGGAGCCCGGCGGTGACTACCAGTGGCGGCGCGAGGGCGAGTACCACCTGTTCAACCCGCAGACGGTGTTCAAGCTGCAGCACTCCACCCGCGCGGGCAAGTACGAGATCTTCAAGGAGTACACCAAGGCCGTCGACGACCAGTCCGAGCGACTGGGCACGCTGCGCGGCCTGTTCGAGCTGAAGACCGGGGTGCGTCCGCCGGTGCCGATCGACGAGGTCGAACCGGTGTCCGAGATCGTCAAGCGGTTCTCCACCGGCGCCATCTCCTACGGCTCGATCTCCAAGGAGATGCACGAGACGCTGGCCATCGCCATGAACCGGCTCGGCGCGAAGTCGAACACCGGAGAGGGCGGCGAGGACCCGGAGCGGCTGTACGACCCCGAGCGTCGCTCGGCGATCAAGCAGGTCGCCTCCGGCCGGTTCGGCGTGACGTCGGAATACCTGGTCAACGCCGACGACATCCAGATCAAGATGGCGCAGGGCGCCAAGCCGGGCGAGGGCGGGCAGCTGCCCGGCGCCAAGGTGTACCCGTGGATCGGCAAGACCAGGCACTCCACCCCCGGCGTCGGCCTGATCTCCCCGCCGCCGCACCACGACATCTACTCGATCGAGGACCTGGCGCAGCTGATCCACGACCTGAAGAACGCCAACCCGGCGGCCCGCATCCACGTGAAGCTGGTCTCCGAGGTGGGCGTGGGCACCGTGGCCGCAGGCGTGGCCAAGGCGCATGCCGACGTGGTGCTGATCTCCGGGCACGACGGCGGCACCGGCGCCTCCCCGCTGTCGTCCATCAAGCACGCGGGCGGCCCGTGGGAGCTCGGCTTGGCGGAAACCCAGCAGACGCTGCTGCACAACAAGCTGCGCGACCGGATCGTGGTGCAGACCGACGGCCAGCTGAAGACCGGCCGGGACGTCATCATCGCCACGCTGCTCGGCGCCGAGGAGTTCGGCTTCGCCACCGCTCCCCTGGTGGTGTCCGGCTGCGTGATGATGCGGGTCTGCCACCTGGACACCTGCCCGGTCGGCGTGGCGACGCAGAACCCGAAGCTGCGCGCCAAGTTCAGCGGCAAGGCCGAGTACCTGGTGAACTTCTTCGAGTTCATCGCCCAGGAGGTACGCGAGTACCTGGCCGCGCTCGGCTTCCGCTCGATCGCCGAGGCGGTCGGCCACGCCGAGTACCTGGACACCCGCAAGGCCGTCGACCACTGGAAGGCGGCCGGGCTGGACCTGTCGCCGATCCTGCACGTGCCGGACAACGCCCCGGCCGGCCTGCGCAACCAGCAGCGGCCGCAGGATCACGGGCTGCACAAGGCGCTGGACAACACGCTCATCCAGCTGTCCCAGGGTGCGCTCGACGAGGGCAGGCCGGTCAAGCTCGAGCTGCCGGTGCGCAACGTCAACCGCACGGTCGGCACCATGCTCGGGCACGAGGTCACCAAGCGCTGGGGCGGCGAGGGTTTGCCGGACGACACCATCGACGTGACCTTCACCGGCACCGCGGGCCAGTCGTTCGGCGCGTTCATCCCGCGCGGCGTCACGCTGCGGCTCTACGGCGACGCCAACGACTACGTGGGCAAGGGGCTCTCCGGCGGCCGTATCGTCATCCGCCCGCACCCCGGCGCCCAGTTCGCCGCGGAGAAGAACCTGATCGCGGGCAACGTCATCTGCTACGGGGCCACCAGCGGGGAGATCTTCCTGCGTGGCCTGGTCGGCGAGCGGTTCTGCGTGCGGAACTCCGGCGCCACCGCCGTGGTGGAGGGCGTCGGTGACCACGGGTGCGAGTACATGACCGGTGGCCGGGTGGTGGTGCTCGGCCGGATCGGCCGCAACTTCGCCGCCGGTATGTCCGGCGGGATCGCCTACGTGCACGACCTGGCCGCGTACAAGCACCGGGTCAACATGGAGATGGTCGACATCGACCCGCTGGACGAGGAGGACATCGCGTTCCTGCACGAGGCGGTCAGCAAGCACTTCGCGGAGACCGACTCCGCGGTGGCCCGTGCGCTGCTGGCCGACTGGGACGCCGAGGTGCAGCGGTTCGGCAAGGTCATGCCGAAGGACTACAAGCGCGTGCTCGCCGCCAAGGCTGCCGCCGAGCGCGACGGTCGGGACATCGACGAGGCTGTGATGGAGGCGGCTCATGGCTGATCCGAAGGGATTCCTCACCACGCGCCGGGAGCTTCCCGGCACGCGTCCGGTCACGCTCCGGCTGAAGGACTGGCGGGAGGTCTACGAGGACCCGCGCGACTACATCGCCAACAAGCTGCCGAAGCAGGCGGGCCGGTGCATGGACTGCGGCATCCCGTTCTGCCACCAGGGCTGCCCGCTGGGCAACCTCATCCCGGACTGGAACACGCTGGTCTGGAAGCAGAACTGGGCAGAGGCCATCGAGCGGCTGCAC
The DNA here is from genome assembly GCF_002919275.1 of Thermocrispum sp. Taxonomy (NCBI): domain Bacteria; kingdom Bacillati; phylum Actinomycetota; class Actinomycetes; order Pseudonocardiales; family Pseudonocardiaceae; genus Thermocrispum; species Thermocrispum sp. Next base: position 82,877 of record NZ_PKFA01000012.1, read on the forward strand.
GCGACGAACAACTTCCCGGAGTTCACCGGCGCGTTGTGTCCCGCGCCCTGCGAGTCGGCATGCGTGCTGGGCATCAACGACGATCCGGTGACCATCAAACGGGTCGAGCTGTCCATCATCGACAAGGCGTGGGAAGCCGGGTACGTGCGCCCGCTGCCGCCGGCCACGACCACCGGCAAGACGGTCGCGGTGGTGGGTTCGGGGCCAGCCGGGCTGGCCGCTGCCCAGCAGCTGACCAGAGCCGGGCACGCGGTGACGGTGTTCGAGCGCGCCGACGCCATCGGTGGCCTGCTCCGCTACGGCATCCCCGAGTTCAAGATGGAGAAGTGGCGGCTGGACCGCAGGCTGGAGCAGATGCGGGCCGAGGGCACCCGGTTCGTCACCGAGGTCGAGGTCGGTGTGGACATCACCGCCGACGAGCTGCGCGCGCAGTACGACGCGGTGGTGCTGGCCGGAGGCGCCACTCAGTGGCGGGACCTGCCCATCCCCGGGCGCGACGCCGAGGGCGTCTACCAGGCGATGGAATACCTGCCACTGGCCAACCGGGTCGCCGCAGGCAAGCTGGCGGATTCGCCGATCTCGGCCAAGGGCAAGGACGTGGTGATCATCGGCGGCGGGGACACCGGCGCCGACTGCCTGGGCACCGCGCACCGGCAGGGCGCGCGTTCGGTGACCCAGCTGGAGATCATGCCCAAGCCGCCCCAGACGCGGTCGGACGCCCACCCGTGGCCGACCTACCCGATGATCTACCGGGTCTCGTCGGCGCACGAGGAGGGCGGCGAGCGGCTGTACTCGGTGAGCACGCAACGGTTCCTCACCGACGAGCACGGCAAGCTGCGCGGTCTGCAGGTGGTCGAGGTCGAGCGCGTCGGCGGCCGGTTCGAGCCGATCCCCGGCACCGAACGGGAGCTGCCCGCGCAGCTGGTCACGCTGGCGCTGGGCTTCGTCGGCCCGGAGAAGAGCCGGCTGCTGACCGATCTCGGCGTGGAGTTCGACGAGCGCGGCAATGTCGCGCGCGGGCCGGACTTCCAGACCAACGTCGACGGCGTGTTCAGTGCCGGTGACATGGGCCGTGGTCAGTCGCTCATCGTGTGGGCGATCGCCGAGGGCAGGGCGGCAGCCGCGGGCGTGGACGCCTACCTGACCGGGCGGGACATCCTGCCTGCGCCGATCAAGCCCACCGACCGCCCGATCGCCTGAGCGGAGCTCGGGCCCCCGGTCAACGGCCCGCCGACAACGGCGTCGGCGGGCCGTCCTTCGTCGTCCGCGTGGCTATCGTGGGCGAAGGCGACGAAGCGGCGGGTGACACGGAGGGACGGGCCATGGGCCGGGACTGGGAGACCGAGCTGGCGGAGGTCTGGGCGCAACTGGACGACCTGCCGCCGGAGACGTTCCGCCGGCGGATCGACGAGCTGGCTGCGCGCTGTCCGCACGGGGGCGGTGTCGCCGACTTCGAGCGGGCCTCGGCCTTCGACTCCACCGATTGCCCGGAACAGGCCGTCGCCCTCTACCAGCAGGCGCTGAGCGCAGGACTGACCGGGCTCCGTCGGCGCCGGGCGGTCATCCAGCTGGCCAGCTCGTTGCGCAACGTCGGCCGGGCGGAAGAAGGCGTGCGGCTGCTGGAGCGGGAGCTGGAAACGCACTCGGACGAGCTCGATGACGCGGTGCGCGCGACGCTGGCGCTGGCACTGGCCGACGTCGGCAGGAGCCGGGAAGCCGTCGGGCACGCCGTCTACGCGCTCTCCCGTCATCTCCCCCGGTATCAGCGTTCGATGGCGGCGTACGGCCGCGAGCTGATCGACTCCGCACGCCCCTGAGCACCACCGGGCGCGATCATCCTGCCGCCGCGTTCGCCACCGACACCAGCGCAGCACCGAGCTCGTCGGGCCGGCTGAACTGTGGCCAGTGCCCGGTCAGCAGGTCGATGTAGTCGACGTGCCGCAGCTTGGCCACTTCCCGCGTGTACGGGTTGTCGCTGTCGATCATCTGCCGTATTTCCGCGCTGCTGACCTCGCACGCGATGATCGTCACCGGCACCTGGTATCGCCGCTCGTCCGTCAGCCGCACCGGGTCCCTGGCCACGCGCTCCGGGGTCGGGATCGCACCGGCCCGGAACCGCGCACGCAGCTCGTCGTCCAGGCCGGCGAGGCTCCGTTCGTCGAAGAACGCCCAGTCGGGCAGCGGAATCTCGCCTCCCTGTGCGGGCAGCTCGGGGTTGATCGGATCGCCGTCGTTGAGCGGAGCCGCATCGACGTAGACCGCGCGCGCCACCTTGTCCGGGCGCGCGTCGACCGCCGCGTGCACGACCGGTCCGCCACCGGAGTGACCGACAAGCACCACCGGGTCGGGCCGCGCGCAAGCGTCCACCTTCGCCACGACCGCGTCCACGTGGTCGCGGAGTGTGATCGCCGATCGGTTCGCCTCACGTGACTCGAGGCCGGGCAACGTCATCGGGTGCGGACGATGCCCCGCCTCACGCAACGCGGGCAGCACCGCGTCCCACGACGAAGCATCCAGCCAGAACCCGGGAACCAGGATCACGTCCATTCCAGGACCGTACACGCCCGGGATGTCACCCCGGCGGCGCCTAGCCGGGTTGCGGCCGAACCACCATCACCGGGCATTCGGCGTAGTGCAGCATCGCGTGGCTGGTGGAACCGACCAGAAGGCCGGTGAATCCGCCGCGGCCCCGGCTGCCGACGACCAGGACGCTGGCCTCCGCGCTGCGTTCGATCAGGCATTCCCGGGGACGGGCCCGCACGACCACCGGTTCGACGTCGACCTGCGGGTACAAGCCGGCCCACCGATCGAGCCAGCGATCGAGCACGCGCCGCTCGTCCGCCTCCTGCGGTTCACTCGCCTGGCCCTGTTCCGTACGCGGCCGGTGGGAGTCGCCGTGATGGCAGGCGTGCACCGCCACCAGCGGGACGTTGCGCCGGGCGGCTTGCGCGAAGGCGCATCCGAGGGCGAGGTTGCTCAGCTCGCTGCCGTCCACGCCGACCACCACGGGAGCGTGCGGCCGATCCCGCCCGCGGACGGCGACCACCGGGCATTGCGCGTGCGCCGACAGCGTGAGCGTCGTCGAGCCGAGCAGCACCCCGGCGAGCGCTCCGCGCCCGGAGCCACCGAGCACCACGCACCGGGCGGCGCCCGACTCGGCGATCAGAGCCAGCACCGCGGGCTCGGTGGTGGACGACGTGCTCACCTGCAGATCGGGCACGATCTCGGTGGCGGCCAGCCGGGCCTGCTCGAGCAACGCCGTGGACTCCTGCTCCAGCAGGCCGAACAGCTCGGTGGACGGGGCGATGGCCCCGCCGGGGAAGAATTCCGCCGAGCCGATGGCATGGACCAGGCGCAGGCCCGCGCCTTGCCCGGCCGCCTCGGCGGCGGCCCACCGGACCGCGCGCAGCGACGCCTCCGACCCGTCCACCCCGGCGACCACCGGGCCGTGCCACCGTGGCCATCGCTCGGTCATCGCCCCAGGGTAGGACGAACGGATCATGCTCGAAAGCCGATCGGCCTCCGTCACGGTGACCCGCGACCGAATCGTCGTGCTGTCGGGACCAACGCCGCCAGGGCCGGGGCGAGGAAGCACACGCCAGCGCAGGTCACCAGGACCGCGTCGACGCCGAACGCGTCGACCGCGGGCGCGATCAACGCCAGGCCGACCGGTGACAGGCCGTAGGAGACCAGGAAGTCCAGCGACGACACCCTGGCCAGCTTGCCGGGATCCACTTCGCGTTGCGCGGCGGTGAACCACGGGACGTTGAACAGCTCGATGCCGATCCCCGCGATCACGTACCCGGCGACCACCACCGCCGGGTGAACGGGAACGAGCATGCCCAGCGGCGCGAACCCGTAGCAGGCGAGCCCGGCCAGTGCCGCCCAGCCCTGTGCCCGCGGCCGCCAGCGCGCCACCACCATCGCGCCCACCAGCGCCCCGGCGGTGTATCCGGTCATCGCCGCGGCCAGCACCGCACCCGAACCGAACGTGTCCCGGCTGACCAGCGGCAACACCACTCCGGTCGCCGCGTACCCGGTCGCGATCACGGCCGTCAGCGCCGCCAGGCCGGCCAGGAACCACGGGTGCCGCCGCGCCTCCCGCAGGCCCTCGGCGAACTCACGGACGAACCCGATGCCGCGCCTGGTGCCGCCGGGTGCGCGGGCTGCACCGCGTGGCGGCACCACAGCTGCCGTCGACCACAGCACTCCGATGCCGATCAGCAGCGTCGTCGCACCGGCCACCGCAGCCAGCACGGCAGTCACTCCCGGCGCGATCAGCGTGGTCACCCGCACCGAGAACGTCATCGCCGCGTTCGCTTGCTGGCGCCGGTCCTCCGCCACGACCTCGGCCGTCAGTGCTTGGAAAGCCGGCCGGCAGGCGCCTTGCCCGGCGCCGGCGAAGGCGGCCGCAACCGCCATCAAGCTCAACGACCGCCCCAGCCCTGCCGCGATGACAGGTGTGGCGACCGCCGCCGTGAGACACGCGGCCCACACCACGTGTCGCCTGGCGTATCGGTCCGCCAGGACACCACTGACCGGAACGGCGGCGAGGAAGCCCGCGGTGCGAGCGGCCAGCACGATGCCCAAGCCGGTGGCGGAGAGGCTGCCCTCGAGCACGGCCAGGCCCAGGACGAAAGGAAGGGCCCACGTCGCCAGGCCGGACGCCGTGGTGCCCAGCCACAGCCGGACGAAGTGCCGGTCGCGCAGGATCGACCGGTTCGTCGGCGGAGGCCCCTCCGCTGCCCGGCGGCCGGGTCCGGCGGCCTGTTCGCCCGACGTGGTCGCCGCCGATCCGGATTCCGGTGACCGCGCATCGGCGGGCGGGTCTGCCAGGGCGGGCTGGATGGCATCGGTTGACGTGCTCGGCTGCGACGGCACGGGTGTCCCTTCGACGATGTGAGCTTCTCGATCGTTATTGAAAACGATAATCAACCTCGATTAGGGTCCGTCACGAGACCCACACGATCCTGGAGTTGCCATGACCTCTCGTGTCATCGCCGCGCTGGCCTGCGGTGCCGTTCTGCTCGGCGGGTGCTCCGCTCCCGCTCAGCAGGCACCGTCCGCGTCGTCAGGGGCCGTTCGCGTGACGAGTTGCGGCATGCCGTTGACGTTCGCCGAACGCCCGCAGCGGGTAGTGACGCTGGACCAGACGTCGACCGAGACACTGCTGGCGCTCGGCCTGGCCGATCGCATGGCCGGGACGTCGAACCTGAAGACGCGGGTGGCCCCGCAGTTCGCCGCCGACTACCGGCGGGTGAAGGTGCTCAGCCCCGGCCTGCTGACGTCGGAGCAACTGCGCGCCGCCAACCCGGATTTCGTGGTCGCGTCGTTCGCCGACCAGTTCACCCGTGACCGCGTGGGGACCAGGGAGGAACTGCACGAGCTCGGCGTGCCCACGTTCGTCAGCGCGGTCGACTGCCCCACCGGCGACGACTCCCCGTTCGATCGGCTGCACCAGGACTACCGCACGCTCGGCCGCATCTTCGGGGTGACCGAACGTGCCGAGCAGCTGATCGCCGAGCAGCAGAAGGCGATCGGCAAAGCGCGGTCGCTGCGCGCCCGCAACCGGCCCACGGTGCTGTGGCTGTACTCGGTGTTCAACGACGTGCCGTACGTGGCGGGCGGCATCGGGATCCCGGCTGCGATGAGCGAAATCCTCGGCGTGCGCAACGCCTTCGACGATGTCGGCCAGCAGTGGCCGGAGGTGTCGTGGGAGCAGATCGCCGCGCGTGAGCCCGACGTCATCGTGGTCGGCGATCTGTCCGAGCGTGGAGCGCCAGGCGACAGCGCCGAGGAGAAGATCGCGCAGATCCGGCAGCACCCGGTGATGTCCAGGCTGGACGCGGTGCGCCACAACCGGTTCGTCACGGTGTCCGGCATCGAACTCGACCCGTCGGTGCGCTCGCACAACGCGCTCGCCGAAGTGGCGCAGGCACTGGCCGACATGCCTGCTCTGGCCGGTGACACGTCCCGATGAGCACGGCGAACCGCCTCGTCGTGCGGGTCGGCAGGACGGGCGCGCTCGGCCCGGCCGCCGTGGTCGCCCTGGTCGCCTCCCTGGCGGCCTGCGTGGTCATCGGCGCCGGTGACGTCACCTACGGGCACGTCGCCACCGTGCTCGGCACCCGCCTTGGGCTCCCGGTGGAGCCCCTGCCGCCCCTGACCGACTCGCTCATCTGGCAACTGCGCATTCCCCGCGTGCTGCTCGCGGCGGTCGTCGGCGCGGCGCTGGCGGTGTGCGGAGCCGTTCTGCAGGCGTTGACCAGGAACGCGCTGGCTGATCCCTATCTGCTCGGCGTCTCGTCGGGAGCGTCCACGGGCGCCGTGGTGGTCGCGGTGTCCGGTGTCGGAAGCACGATCGGCCTGACCGCGGGTGCGCTGGCCGGTGCCCTTACTGCATTCGGCCTGCTGCTGTTGCTGTTGCGGCGCAGCGGGCTCGATTCGCTGCGCGTCGTGCTCACCGGTGTCGTGGTCGGCCAGCTGTTCACCGCGCTGACGTCGCTGGTGCTGATGGCGTCCGGCGACGCCGACACCACCCGGTCGGTCACGTACTGGCTGCTCGGATCGCTCTCGTCGGCCCGGTGGGACGGCGTCGTCGGGTGCGCCGTCGTCACGGTGCTCGCGCTGGTGGTGTGCCGCTACTACGCGGTCTCGCTCGACGCTCTCGGATTCGGCGCCGACACCGCGGCGTCCGTTGGTGTCGATGTCCGGCGCACCCGGCTGGTCCTGCTCGTGGTGACGTCGCTGCTCACCGCGGTGGCGGTGTCCGCGGTCGGGGCGATCGGGTTCGTCGGCCTGATCGTCCCGCACGGCGTGCGCTTCCTTGCCGGGCCGCTGCATCGCACCCTGCTCCCCTACAGCGCGGTAGCCGGCGCGGTGTTCTTGGTGTGGGCCGACGCGCTGGCGCGCGTGCTCCTGGCCCCGCAAGAGGTGCCGGTGGGCGTGTTCACCGCGCTGGCCGGGGTGCCGTTGTTCCTGCTCATCCTGAAACGGCGAGGTGAACTGTGAGAGTGCAGGCCGACCGGCTGAGCTGGACGGCGAACGGCAAGCGGATCCTCCGTGGTGTCACGATCGACGTCCGGCCGGGGGAAACCCTGGGGGTCATCGGCCCCAACGGTTCGGGAAAGTCCACCCTGCTGCGCTGCCTGGCAGGCTTGCGGGTGCCGTCGGCGGGCACGGTGCGCTTCGACGGCGCCGACATCACGCGGTTCACGCCCCGGCAGCTGGCGCGCAAGGTGGCCTTCGTCGAGCAGGACGCCCACGTCGCGTCCGAACTCCGGGTGGCGGACGTCGTCGCGCTCGGCCGCACACCGTACCGCTCGCCGTGGCGCGGTCTGCGGGAAGAAGACCACGCGGTGGTGGCCGAAGAGCTCGCGCGCATGGACATCAGCCACCTACGCGATCGTCCGTGGCGCAGCCTCTCCGGCGGCGAGCGCCAACGTGCGCACATCGCCCGTGGGCTGGCGCAGCGCACCCCGTGCCTGCTGCTCGACGAGCCCGCGAACCACCTGGACATCCGCCACCAGCTGGACCTGCTGACCACGCTGGCGGCATCACCCGCCACGGTGCTGATCGCGGTGCACGACCTCACGCTCGCCGCACGATTCTGCGACCGCCTGGCCCTGCTGGCCGGCGGCGAGATCGTCGCCACCGGAACCCCGGCCGAGGTGCTGACCCCGGACCGGGTGCGCTCGGTGTTCGCCGTCGACGCCCGGCTCGAGACCGATCGTCGCGGCCATCCGTTCGTCAGCCTGCACCCGCTGACCGACCCTGCCCACCCCATCGCAGGCAGCCGCCCGTCCCCCGCTCCGGCCACGGAGCAACCCTCCCCCGTTCTCACCGTCGACCAAGGAGAGCTTGCGTGACCGTCACAGGCCTGCTGTCCGACGTGCTCACTGGACGGTTCGGCCCGTCCCCCGCCGAGCTGACCGCCACCAGCGTCTTCTGGGTGCACCACGGCACCCGGCTGGCCGGAGCGGACGTCACCTATCGCAATCAGTACGTGCTCGTGCGCTGCGGCAGCGCCTTCGGTGCGTGCGCGTTCGAACCCGGAGAAGTGGACCCGGAGCTGTGCATCCGGGTGTCCGGGGCGACGCTCGCCGACCTCATCGCCTCCGGCCCGCTGCCGCTGCGGATCGCCGCCGCGGACGCCTACCTGGCCGGCAGGCAGCCGTTCCGGGACGACCCGCGCGCCGAGCGGGTCACTCTGCCGGCAGGCACCCCGGAACGGCGAGCGCACGCCAGGGACGCGGCCATCGCCGGCCTGCTCGACGTCCCCGCCGGCAGCAAGGTCGCGCTCATCGGAGTGGTGAACCCGCTGGTGGCCGCCATCCGCGACCGTGGTGCCGAGTGCCTGCCGTGCGACTACAACCTGCGCCACACGCGGTGGGGGGATCCGGTGACCGACGACATGCATCGCGTGCTCGGCACCGCCGACGCTGTCGTCGCCACCGGCATGACGTTGGGCAACGGCACGTTCGACACGATCTTGACCGAATGCCGCCGGCGCGAAGTTCCGCTGCTCGTCTACGCGCAAAGCGGAGCGGCCGTGGCGCGCGCGTTCCTTGGCGACGGGGTGACCGCGCTCAGCGCGGAGCCCTTCCCGTTCTCACAGTTCAGCGCCGAGCCGACCACCCTCTACCGGTATCGGGCGGACAGGCCGTGATCGGTATCGGACACGCCTCCGGCCACCACGGCGAACTCCTCCAAGGAATCTTCCTCGACGACGCCGGCAAACCGTGCCGGGGCCTGGTCACTCTCCCGACGCCGCACGCAGGCGTCCATGCGGAGTACCGGCGTTGTGCGGACCTTGCCGCAGGACACGTCGTGGTCGATCCACCTGACCGGACGAAGGCAGCCAAAGCCGCGGTGCTGGCCGTGGCCGAGTGCGCGGCACGCGTTGACGTCCCGGCCACCGGTGGGCGGTTGCACCTGCGCGGGCACCTGCCGGTCGGCCTGGGCATGGGATCGTCGAGCGCGGACATCATCGCGACGATCCGCGCCGTGGCCGCGTGCTACCGCTGTGTCCTGTCGCCCACCGACATCGCGCGCATCGCGGTACGGGCGGAAACGGCGAGCGACCCGCTCATGCACGACGGACAGCCGGTGCTGTTCGCCCAGCGCGAGGGCAGGATCCTGGAGGATCTCGGTGCCTCGCTGCCTCCGCTGGCCGTCGTCGGCTGCTGCACCGGCGGAGGGCGGCCGGTGGACACCCTCGCCCTCAGGCCTGAGTACGGGCCTGCCGACCTTGCCCGATTCGAACGACTGCGGGCCCGGCTACGGGCCGCCATCCGGGCGGCCGACCCGGCCGGTGTGGGCGAGGTCTGCACGGCCAGCAGCCTGCTGAACCAACGCGTGCTGCCCAAGGCCGAGCTGGCGACGCTGCAGGAGATCGGTGACGACGTCGGCGCCGTCGGTGTGCAGGTGGCGCACAGCGGGAACGTCGCCGGCCTGCTGTTCGACGCCACTCGCCCGGACCTGGCTCAGCAGCTGCACAGCTGTCGTGTCCGCCTGCGCCGCGCAGGCATTCCCCCGACCAGAACGTTCCGAGTCAGGCAGCACTCGGCACAGCGTTCGCCACAGGGCCCGGCCCACGCCTGGACATCGAACTCGGCAACGAAGGAGGACGTGCGTGCACGACCACATCAGCCAGGCCATCGGCACCCCCGACCTGGTGCGGCTCGCGGACGGGCTCGTCTGCCTGAGGTTTGAAACGATGAAGGTCGTCTCCGCCGTCGCGGCGGTGCGGCACCTGCTCGACACCGGCGTGGTGCGGCCGGGCGACACCGTGCTGGACAGCTCGAGCGGCATCTACGCCTACGCACTGGCCCTGGCCTGCCACCGGTACGGCTTGCGCTGCTACATCGTCGGCTCGACCACCGTCGACGAAACGCTGCGCGTGCAGCTGGCGGTGCTCGGCGCCCAGCTGGAGCAGATGCCCCCGTCGAGCGATCTGCGCCTGGACCAGAACCGCCGCGTGCGGCGTGTCCGCGAGCTCCTCGCGGCCAACCCGGGCTGGCACTGGATGCGCCAGTACCACGACCGCATCCACTACCTCGGCTACCGCAGCGTCGCCGAGATGATGCACGCCGAGCTCGGCGAGCAGTCCGTCACGCTGGTCGGCGGCGTCGGATCCGGCGCGTCGACCGGCGGGCTGGCCACCGCGCTGGCCGACCTCGGGGTGCCCGTCGAGCTGGTCGGCGTCCAGCCGTTCGGCAGCGTCACGTTCGGCAGCGAGCACCTGGCCGACCCGGACATGATCATCGCGGGCATCGGCAGCTCGATTCCTTTCGGCAACGTCGACCACGACCGGTACGACGTCATCCACTGGGTGTCCTTCCGGATGGCACTGTCCGGCAGCATCGATCTGCTCCGCAGGCACGCCGTCTTCGCCGGGCTGTCCACCGGGGCGGCGTATCTGGCCGCGCGCTGGGAGCACGCGCGCACGACCGCGCCGGGCGGCACCACGGTGTTCATCGCGGCCGACACCGGGCACCGCTACGTCGACTCGGTCTTCCGACGCCACACCGAAGCCCTCGACATCGACACGCTCCGCCCGCACGAACTCACCGATCCGCGTGCGGTGCGCCTGCCGTGGTCGCGGGCGCCGTGGCGGCGCGCGGCCGGTTCATCGGACCCGACGGCCGGGGCGCGCGATCACGCCCCTGTCCGGTAGCCGAGGCGGGCCGAGGCCATGTCGGCGGCTTGGCACACCAACGGGACGAGTTTCTTCAGCTGGTCGGCATCCAGCCGGTAGGACGGGCCGGAGATGCCCATCGCGGCCACGACCTCCCCCTGTTGGTCCCGCACCGGCGCAGCGGCGGAGGTCAGGCCGTCCTCCAGCTCGTCCACCGCCACCGCGTATCCGTTGACCCGCACGCGACTGATCTCCGCCCGCAGCTGCGCTTCGTCGACCAGCGTGCGTTCGGTGTAGCGGGTGAGCGGCGCGGACAGCACTTCGGCCAGCTGTTCCTCGGGCATGAAAGCCAGGAAGATCTTGCCCGGCGACGTGCAGTGCAGCGGCGTCTGCCGCCCCAGCCAGCTGCGACTGACCACGAACGAGGTGGAGGCGATCTGGTCGATCGTGACGCACTCGGTCCCTTCGAGCACGTTCAGCGTGACCGTCTCCTCGGTGTGGCGGGCAAGCCACTCGCAGCCGGGCCGCGCCTGCTGGCTGAGGTTCGGCTCGTCGCTGACGCTGCGCGCCAGCCGTGCCAGGCCGCCGCCCAGGCGGTACTTGCCGGAATCGGCGTGCTGCTCCACCAGGCCGCCCGCCTCCAGCGTGCTCAGCAGCCGGAACGCCGTCGACTTGTGCACCCCGAGCGCGTTGCCGATGTCGGTCACTCCGGACCACCCGTAGCGCGCAAGGAACTCCAGGATGGAAATCGCCCGCTCGACCGACTGCACCCCGCCCGATCGTCGCTCTTGGCTGGTCACGCCGTCAGAGTCTAGGAGGTCACGGTCGGCGGAGTGGCCGGTCGACGCGGGCAGATTCATCCGGATGTCCCAGCGGACGCGTTTCGTGCCCGGATTTCCGCGATCACGGCGGGCAGCACCTCGTGCAGGTCACCGATCACCGAGTACGTCGACCGGGTGACCATCGGCGCGTCCGGGTCGGTGTTGATGGCCAGGATCGCCTTGGCGTCCATGCAACCCACCCAGTGCTGGGTGGCTCCGCTGATGCCGCAGGCGATGTACAGCTTCGGTGCGACCTTGGTCCCGGTCAGGCCGACCTGGTCGCTGTGCGGCCGCCAGCCGTTGTTGGTGGCCACCCGGGAACATCCGACCGCGCCGCCGAGCAAATCGGCCAGCTCCTCCAGCACCCGGTAGCCCTCGGCGCTGCCGACCCCGCGCCCACCGGAGACGACCACGTCCGCGGTGGCCAGGCTGACCCCGGCCTCCTGCTCGGTCCGCTCGATCACCCGGGTGCGCGCCAGCTCGTCGCGCAGATCCGGGGTGAACCGCCGGACGTCGACCTGATCCACGGTCGACGGGGTCTCCGCGCCCGTCCCGGCGCCCGGCTGAACGGTGAACACACCGCAGCCCGCGTCCATCTCCGCGTCCTCCAGCAGCATGCCGCCGCCCCGGATCCGGGTGATCAGCCACGGCCTGCCGGTGCCGCTGATCTGGGTGCAGTTCGCGGCAAACGGGGCACGCATGCGTGCGGCGAGGTGGGCCATGACCTCGTTGCCCTTCTCGCTGCCCACCGCGAGCACGCCGCTGGGCTGCAGTTCGCCGACCAGCTGGGCCAGCGCCTCGCCGTACGCCTCGGGGGCGTAGTCGCTGAGCACGTCATGCTCCACGACATGGGCGGCCTTGATGCCTTGCTTGGCCAGTTCGTCGGCCCGCGACGCGTCGAACAGCACTGCGTGCACATCGTCGGTCAGGCCACGAGCGAGCTGCACCGCGTCCAGCCATGCGGGGTGGTCGTCCACCTGCACCACGAGCAGCAACATCAGCACACCCCCAGTTCTTCCAGCACGTCCACGACCGCGGGGGCCGCCTCGGGGCCGTGCCCGAGCAGCACGCTGTCCGCTCGCTTCTCCTCCGGCTGGCGCAGCCGGATCTTGCGCAGCCCGCCCGGCGGCGGCTGCCAGGAGATCGTGTCCAGCTTCGCCTTCTTCGCCTTCAGCCTGCCCGGCAGGCTGGGGTAGCGCGGCAGGTTGAGCCCTTCCTTGACCGCCACCGCGGCCGGCAGCGACAGCTGGTAGACCTCGCTGCCGTCGGCGATCTCACGGCGCAACCGCACACCGCCGTCGGTGACCTCGATGCCCTTGATGCCGCCGACGATCGGCCAGCCCAGCTCGGTCGCCACCCGCACACCGACCTGGTAATGCCCGGCGTCGGCCGACTCGTTGCCGAACATGATCAGGTCGAACCGGGCGTCGAGCTCGCCGAGCGCATGCACGATGGCCGCGGCGGTGGCCTGCGGGTCGAGCTCGTCCTGGCCCGTGTCCACCACCACGCCGCGGTCGGCGCCCATGGCGATCGCGTATCGGACCTGCTCGGCGACCTCCGGCGGCCCGACCGCGAGCACGGTCGCGCTGCCCCCGTGCCGTTCCTTCAGCCGCACGGCTTCTTCCACCGCGCATTCCTCGTGCGGACCGATGGTGAAGCCGAGATGCCGGGTGTCGATGTCTCTGCCGTCTTCGGTCAGCGGGACCTTGGCCCCGGGGGCGGGCACCCGCTTGACGCAGACCAACACGTCCAGACTCATGGGCCTCACGCCTTCATGCGCGTGTCGTCCGGGTCGAACAGCGGCTTCCGGCCGACCCGGGCAACCGTCACCGGGTACTGCTCTGCCATGTACTCGACCTTCAGCTTCCGGCCCTCCACCGCGTGTTCCGGCGGCAGGTAGGCCATCAGCAGGTACTTGCCGAGCGACGGCCCGGCGCCCGCACTGGTGACGTAGGAGCTGCGCCCCTTGCTGTCGACGATCCGCTCGCCGTCCTCGGTCAGGATCGGTTCGCCGCCCTGCGGGTACCTGGCGATGCCTGCCGAGCTGGTGTGGTCGTCGACGGTCAGCGTGCACAGCAGCGCGGCGGGCTCGGTCTCGCGCGCCGCCAGGTACGCCTGCTTGCCGATGAAATCGGCCGACTTGACCTTGGGCAGGGCCAGCCCGGCCTCCACCGGGTCGTACTCCGACTCCAGCTCGGCGCCCATCAGCCGGTAGCCCTTCTCCAGCCGGCCGGTGGTGCCGTAGACGCCGATGCCCGCCGGGATCAGCCCGTGCGGTTCGCCTGCGTCGGCGATGGCGTCCCACAGCTTGGCGCCCTGCTCGAACGGGGCGTGCAGCTCCCAGCCGAGGTCACCGACGTAGGACACCCGCAGGGCGAGCACCGGGGTGCTGCCGATGACGATCTCCTTCGCCGTGCCGTACGGGAACCCCTCGTTCGACACGTCGTCCTCGGTCACCGCCGACAGGATGTCGCGGGCCCGCGGGCCCCACAGCCCCAGCGTGCACACCGCCGACGTCACGTCGGAGAACGACACTCCCGAGTCGGGCAGGTGGTCGAGGAACCACTTGCGGTCCCGCGCGCCGTCCGCGCCACCGGTGATCACCCGGTACTTGTCCGGTCCCAGGCGCACCAAGGTCAGGTCGCTGCGGAAACCGCCGTTGGCATCCAGCAGCGGCGTGTAGATGATCCGGCCGACCGGGCGATCGACGTTGGCCACGCACAATCGCTGCAGGTAGTCGACCGCGCCCGGGCCGCTGACGTCGAACTGGGCGAACGCGGACAGGTCGATCATGGCGGCGCGTTCCCGCATCGCCAGGTGCTCGGCGTTGATGATCGGCGACCACCAGCGGGCGTCCCACTCGTGCGGCCGGTCCTCGACGCCGTACTTGTCGACCAGGTCGCGGTTGGACTCGTACCACTGCGGCCGTTCCCAGCCCGCGACCTCGAAGAACTCCGCACCCAACGCCTTCTCGCGGGAGTAGAACGGCGACAGCCGCTGCTGCCGCTCCGACGTCCACTGCTCGCGCGGGTGCACGATGCCGTAGGTCTTGTTGAACCCTTCGGACGTGCGCGCCCGCACGTGCGCGGGGGTGCGCTGGTGCGGGTAGAAGCGGCTGATGTCCGCACCGTGCAGGTCGATCTCGCTGTGGCCGTGCGTCATCCACTGGGCCAGCATGCGGCCGACGCCGGGGCCTTCCTTGATCCACACCGCGGCAGCCGACCACAACCCCTTGACCTCCGGGGTCTCCCCGAGAAGCGGGGATCCGTCCGGGGTGAGCGACAGCAGCCCGTTGATGGCGTGCCGCACGCCCGCTCCCTCGGAGTTCAGGATCGACCCGAACAGCTCGAGCGCGTCCTCCATCTGCGGGTCGAAGTCCTCTTCGGTGAACGGCAGCTGGGTCGGCGACAGCGCGGCTTCCTCGATCGACGGGATCTCGTCCGGCTCATGCAGGATCGGCCGGTGCGCGTACGAGCCGATCTCCAGATCCGCCCCGCTCTGCCGCTCGTACATCAGGGCGTCCATGTCGCGGATGATCGGGTAGGCGATCTCCGTGCCGGTCGCCGCCAGCTCGGGGATCGGGCCCACGTCGATCATCTGGTGCACCGCCGGCGTCAGCGGGATGCGCGCACCCGCCATCCGCGCGATCCGCGGGCTCCACACACCGCAGGCGATCACCACGGTTTCGGTGGCGATGTCGCCGCGGTCGGTCCGCACACCGCGGACCCGGCCGTCGACCACCTCGATGTCCAGCACCTCGGTGTTGGCCGAGACGGTGAGGGCACCGCGCTTCTGCGCGTGTTCCCGCATCAGCGCCCCGGTCTGCAGCGGGTCGACCACCGCACACGACGGCGTGTAGAAGCCGGCCAGCAGGATCGACGGGTCGACGAACGGGACCAGCTCGGCCACCCGCTGCGGGGTGATCAGCTCCGCGTCGATGCCCCACGCCTTGGCCGAGGCCATACGGCGCTTGAGCTCCTCGACCCGCTCGGGCTTGCGGGCCACCTCGATGCCGCCGCAGGTGGTCAGCGTGCCGAACTTCTCGTACTGACGCATCGAGTCGAGCGTCAGCATGGTGATCTCCTTGGCGTGGTCGACCGGGAAGATGAAGTTCGACGCGTGGCCGGTCGACCCGCCCGGGTCCGGCAGCGGCCCCTTGTCCAGCAGCACGATGTTCCGCCAGCCCTCTTCGGCGAGGTGGTAGGCCACCGAGTTGCCCACGATCCCGGCACCGATCACCACCACGTCGGCGGTGCTCGGGAGTTTCCGCTGTGCGCTGCTTGTGTCCGTCATGACAACCCCACCACTTGGCCTGCTTCGTCGATGTCGATGCGTTCCGCCGCAGGGTGCGACGACAGTCCTGGCATGGTCCGCATTTCGCCACAAATGGGGTAGACGAATCCAGCCCCCACCGAGGCCCGCACCTCCCGCACCGGCAGCCGCCATCCGGTGGGCGCGCCCTTGCGGCTGGGATCGTCGGACAGCGACAGATGCGTCTTGGCAATGCACACCGGCAGGTGGCCGAAGCCGCAGCGTTCGTAGGTCTCCAGCTGTTTGCGGGCCTTCGGGCTCAGCTCGATGCCGTCCGCGCCGTACATCCGCGTGGCGATCGTCTCGATCTTGTCCACCAGCGGCATGTCGTCCGGGTACAGGAAGCGGAACTCGCTCGGCTCCTCGCACGCCTCGGCGACCGCCTCGGCCAGCTCGACCGCGCCCTTGCCACCGCGGCTGAAGTGCGTGGCGACGGTCGCCCGCGCGCCTTCCTCGGCGGCCACCTGGAGGATGGCCTGCTTCTCGCTCTCGTAGTCCTCCGGGAAGGCGTTGACCGCCACCACCGGGTTGACGCCGTGCGCCCGGATGTTGGCGATCTGCTTGCGCAAGTTCGCCGCGCCCTGGAAGACGTCGTCCGGGTTCTCCTTCAGCATCTCTTCCGGCAGCGGCTTGCCCGCCACGACCTTGTACTTGCCGCTGTGCGCCTTCAGCGCTCGCACGGTGGCCACCACCACGGCCGCGTCCGGGCGCAGGCCGGAGGCGCGGCACTTGATGTTGAAGAACCGCTCGGCTCCCATGTCCGCGCCGAAACCGGCCTCGGTGATCAGGTAGTCGGCTGCCCGGATGCCGATCAGGTCGGCCACCACCGACGAGTTGCCGTGCGCGATGTTGCCGAACGGGCCGCAGTGCACCAGCGCGGGCGTCTGCTCGATCGTCTGCATCAAGTTCGGCTTGATCGCATCGCGGAGCAGCACGCACATCGCTCCCGCTGCCCGCAGCTGTTCCGCGGTCACCGGCTCGCCGTCGTAGGTGTAGCCGATCACGATGCGGCCCAGCCTGGCGCGCAAGTCGTGCAGCGAGGTGGACAGCGCGAGAACCGCCATCACCTCGCTGGCCGCGGTGATGTCGAACCCGGTCTGCCGCGGCACGCCGTCGGACTTGCCGCCCAGGCCGGTGACGATGCTCCGCAGGTCGCGGTCGTTGACGTCGATGACCCGGCGCCAGGTGATCGAGAACGGGTCGATGCCGAGCTTGTTGCCCTTGTGGATGTGGTTGTCGATCATCGCGGCCAGCAGGTTGTGCGCCGACGTCACCGCGTGCAGGTCGCCGGTGAGGTGCAGGTTGATCGTCTCCATCGGCGCCACCTGGGCGTAGCCGCCGCCCGCCGCGCCGCCCTTGATGCCGAACGTGGGCCCCATGGACGGCTGCCGGATGGCCACGATCGCCTTCTTGCCGAGCTGGCCGAACGCCTGCCCGAGACCGACCGTGGTGGTGGTCTTGCCCTCCCCCAGCGGCGTCGGGGTGATGGCCGAGACCACCACGTACTTGCCCATCGGCCGGTCGGCCAGCTCGTCGACCGCGGCCAGGGAGATCTTGCTGACCGAGTGCCCGTACGGCTCGAGCAGGTGTTCGCCGAGCCCGATGGACGCGGCCACCTCGGGTATCGGCAGCAACTCGGCTGCCCGGGAGATGTCCAGGTCCGTTGGCATGCTCACGCGGTCCTCCGATAGGCCTGGGCCACCCAGCGATGGGTGGCCGTGACGCGGTTGAACGTGAACAGGTGCAGGCCGGTCAGCTGGGCACGGCCGGCCGCGATCCGGGCGGCCAGCTTCCGCAGCAGCGCATCGGGGCGGTAGCCCCCCGGCCACAGCAGCCGCCCAGCCACCGACCGGTGGCCGCGCACGAACCGCAGGGACTGGCCGACGCCGACCTTGAGCGCGATCCGCATCAGCTTGGCGGGTTCGACCACGCCGGGCACTCCCACGATCACCGGGAGCCCGGCCTCGCGCCGCACGTCCGTGGCGAAGCGGCCGATCGCGTCGGCGTCGAAACACATCTGCGTGACCACGTAGGACGCGTAGTCCCGCTTGGCCCGCAGCGCCTGCCACAGGGTGTCGTCGTCGATCGCGTGGTGGCCTTCCGGGTAACCGGCCACGCCCACCTTGGCCGGCATCCGGCCGAGGTCGTCCATCGCCCGCAGCAGGCTCAGCGCGTCCGGATACGGCCCGCGTGGCTCGCGGCCGTCGCCGCCGACGACGAAGACCTCGCCGATGCCCGCCACGTCCAGCCGGTCCAGCAGCCTGCGCAGCTCGGCAGGCCCGGTGACCTGCCGGGCTGCCAGGTGGGGGACGACGGACATGCCCTGGGCCGCCAGCTTCTCGGCGACCGCCACGGTGGAGTCCAGGCCCTGCCGTGGCGAGGACGTCACGGTCACCACCGACCCCGCGGGCAGCGACTCCGTCTGGGTGAGCACCGACTCCAGCGGCAGGACCTCGTAGCGCGGACGCGCGAGCAGCGGCTCGAGGGCTTGGCGTTTGCCCGTCGGCTCCTGCCCGGTGCCTTTCGCCCGTGCCATACCGCCTCAGCCTTTGGGGGTTTCCTTGGCCGGGTCGATGAACGGCTTGTCGACCACTTTGGCCGCGCGCGGCCCGGTCGGCGTGTGCACCACCACCTCGGTGCCGGTCTTGGCCAGCTCGATGGGCAGCATGGCCAGCCCGATGTTGCGCTCCAAGCGCGGGGAGAAGCAGGCACTGGTCACCTGGCCGACCTGCTCGCCGCCGGAGGTGGACACCGGGAACGGCTCCAGCATCGAGCCGTCGTTGTAGCTGCCCACCGACGGACCGTCGATCTCCACGCCGACCATCAGCCGGGAGATGCCCTCCTCCTTGATGCGGCGCAGCGCCTCCTTGCCGACGAAGTCGGCCTCCTGGTCCAAATCGACCATCCACTTGTAGTCGTAGCCGACCTCCAGCGGGTTGGTGTCCAGCGTGATGTCGCAGCCGTAGGCGAGCATGCCCGCCTCGATCCGCCGGATGTGGCTGGGACCGATCACCTTCATGCCGTGGGCCTTGCCCGCTTCCCACACCCGGTCCCACACGTGCTCGCCGTTGCGGCTGACCTGCTCGACGTAGATCTCGTAGCCGATCTCGCCGGTGTAGCCGGTGCGGCTGATCACCACGTCGATGCCGTCGATCTGCCTGCGGGTCAGCCAGTAGTACTTCAGGTCCAGGATGTCCTCGCCGAACAGATCGACCATGACCTCCTTGGCCTTGGGGCCCTGGATCTGCATCGGCGCGACGTCGACTTCCTTCACCGTGACGTTCCAGCCGCCCGCATGCGCCAGGCCGAGCGCCCACAATCCGACGTCGCTGTCGGCCAGCGACAGCCAGAACCTGTTCTCCTCCAGCCGGAGCAGCACCGGGTCGTTGACGATACCGCCGTCCGGTGCCGTGACGAACACGTACTTGCACTGGCCGACCGCGCACTTGGTCAGGTCACGCGGTACCAGGTAGTTGGTGAACGCGAAGCCGTCCGGGCCGGAGATCTCGATCTGTCGCTCCACGCCGACGTCCCACAGCGTGACGCCGTTGAGCAGCTCCCAGTACTCGGCGACGGGGTCACCGTAGTGGCGTGGGTGATACGTGTGGTTGTACACGCTGTACACCTTCACGCCGTGTTCGCGGGACTTGTAGAAGAACGGGGACTTCCGCAGCCGCGTGTACAGCATCACCGCAGGCTGATCGTTCGTCGTCGTGGTCGCTGGTTTCGGAGCAACTGCTGTCATCGGGGGACCTCTCCAGCTGGGCGGGACTTGTCACGAGATAGGAGGAAAGTTCGGTATGTCGTTGCGCTATACGATTGGGTTGCCTTATTCGCAACGAACTGCGAGCACAATTGTGTGCCGCGTCACCTAGGCCGTCAATGGGCCATCCGAGGCAACTCCGCGGGTGTGTCGCGGCGGTTCCCGGCCGTCCGCCCGGGCACTCGGTGTCGCGATCCCTCACCCCGACGTGCCACGCGGCTCGACCGGACGGGCCGCGCGTGCGAGGCTGGCAGGACCTACTACGCCGGCATGGAGGTCACGATGGCCGACTCAGCATCCGGACCGACGGCGAATTCGGACGGTGCCGACACCGTCCGGGACCAGTTCCGGGCAGCCCTGGAACGCAAGAAGGCCGCGACCAAAGCACGGGAAAGCCACGCGAACGCCGGCTCGAAGGTCGCCCATCCGCACCGTCCGGCGGTGGGGAAACGGCAGTTCCGGCGCAAGAGCGGCTGACGGCGCCAGCCGCACGACGGCCGACGGTCAGCGCGCGGTTGTCAACCGTTCGTGGGCGTCCTCGGTCAACTCGACGTACCGGCCGGTGGCCGCGTCCCAGGACCAGGCTCGCTCGCTTGGCTTGGGCAGCCCCTCGGCGGCCAGCGGCGCCGGATTCGGTCGGAACCACGTGGTCAGCGGGATCTCGTCGACGACGTGCACCACGTCCGGCCGCCGCTCGGCCGGGAGGTTCGCCAGCGCACGGGTGATGTCCTCGGGCCGCAGGGTCGCACCTTGCCACGTGGTCGCCGCCGCGACCGCCACCTCTTCCCTACCGCGTACGGGCACGCCGTACGCGGTGGCCAGGTCGACTCGGTCGAGATCGGTCAGCGCATCGCAGATCGGCTGGGTGTACACCGGCCCGTGCTCGGTCTCGATCACCGTGAACCGGTTGTCGGCGAGCCAGAAGTCGCCGTCCGCGTCGCGCCAGAAGAGATCGTCGGTGGCCACCCAGGTGTCGCCGGGCGCGAACACGCCGCGAAGTTTGCGCGCCGTCGTGTCGATGCTCGCCCGCGGGTTCGCCAACAGCAGCCCGACCTCGCCTTCTGCGCACTCCACAGCGAATCCGTCGTCGCCGGTGACCAACTTCCCGGTGCGCGGATCGCAGCGCGCCAGCCGCACCTGGGCGCTGCCGGGGATCGGCCGCCCCTTCGCGCCCGGCTTCGCGCCGGACAAGTTGGCCAGCACCACGTCGCCTTCGGTGGATGCGTAGAACTCCAGCACCCGCGCCGACGGATAGCGGTCGAGCACCCGCCGCCACAGGCCGCGCGGCATGCCCGACCCCATGAACAGGCGGATCGCGTGCGGCTCCGCAGCCTGCGGCCGCGCCACGATCTCCCGCAGCAACGTCCAGGTGTAGGACACCACGGTCACGCCGTATCGCATGACCTCGGTGTCGAACCGTTCCGGGTCGAAGCCGCGGGACAACGCGATGCGCGCCCCGCCGGCCACCGCACCGCCCACGCTGGTGAGCAGGCCGGACGGATGGTGCAGCGGCGTGATGCAGTAGACGGTGTCGCTGCTGGTCAACGCGGCGGCCGACGCCGTGCCGAACGCCGACAACGCCCACCGGTGGTTGGTGATGAACTTCGCCACGGTCTGCTCGCCGGAGCGGCTGAACAGGATGAACGCCAGATCCCGCGCCAATCCGGGGTTGGGCCGGTACCAGCCGGGCAGATCGACCGTCTCCGGGTCGATCCGCTCCAGGTCGATCACCTCGGCGTCGGCGCGGGCAGGCACCTCGCGCTCACCACCACCGCCGAGCACGAGAATGCGGCAGCCGGTCGCGGAGGCCTGCGCCACGTGCTCCGGGTCGACCACGATGTCGGCCACCCCGCCCAGCCGGATCGCCACGGACAGATCCGCCACCGGCGGCAACAGCACGGCGACCGCGCCGAGCCTGGACAGCGCGGCGATGACGACCAGCGCCGAAGGCCTGGTGTGCATCAGCACCCCGACGTGGTCACCCTGCCGGACGCCCACCTGGATCAAGGCACGGACGACGTTGTCGATGCGGGTGCGCACGGCGGCGTTGGTGTGCACGCGGTCGTCGAACAGGAAGCACTCACCGTCCGGGGCACGTTCGGCCTGCTCGTCGAGCAGCTTGCCGAACGAAACGCGGGTGTGGCTTTGCAGCTGCCCGAGGCGGAACAGCCGCGGCAGCGTCTGCACGGCTTCCAGCGCGATCTCCCGCGACGTCCGCGCCGCCTCGGTGGCGCGCCGGACCACCCGGCGACCCGCGGTCAGCCCGACGTCGGCCAGTGTGGACAGGCCCTGGCCGACCAGCGACGTGACGTCCGCAGGCGCCGGTTCCGGCGCGGCTTCGGTGAGCGGCCGGATTCCTGGTGGGGCCTCGCCGCCCTGCTCGTGCCACCGCACCCAGTCCGCGACCGCGGGCCAGGTCACCTTGTTCGCCGTCGTTCCGACCACCAGGCCGAAGTGCCCGGCGTGCACCGGATGTTCGTACACCTGGGCGCGCGGCGCAGCCCGGCCGATCCCGCGCACCGCGGCCGGGCGGCCGATGTCGTCGACCTCGCCGACGAAGGCCAGGATCGGGCAGGTGATGTCGGCCAGCGTCACCAGGCGGTCACCGATCACGAAGCCGCCGGTCATCATCCGGTTGTGCACCACGAACTGGCGCAACAGCTCCACGATCGCCGGGCCTGACCAGGCCACCCAGCCTTCCGCTTCCAGGAAGCGGCGCTGCTTCTCCCTGCCCAGCAGCGCTTCCCGGTCGTGCAGCTGACGCAGGAAGTCGATCTGCGCCCGGGTGGACTTCACCGGGTCGAGCAGCTTGAACCCCAGCCTGGCCGCCCACCCCGGCAGCGCAAGCCGGCTGAACACGTGGTCGGCCAGCAGCTCGGCCCCCTTGACCAGCAGCTCCTCGGGCAGGCCGAGCGGGGTGCTGCCCTGGATGTCGGCCGGGCTGCCGAACGTGACGACGCTGGCCACGCCCGCCGAGCGCCGGTAGGCGGTGGCCTGATAGCAGAACATGCCGCCCTGGGAGTACCCGCCCAGGTGCACATCGCGGCCGGTGTGCCCGATCACTCGGTCCACTGCCTCGCTCAGCGCCACGACGTGATCGGTCAGCGTGCGCTCGAGGCCACCTTCCACCTTGTCCGGAGAGCCGAAGTCGATCACCCACGGATCGAGCCCGGACCGGTACAGCGACGTCACCGCGCTGCTGGCAGGCGCGACGTCCCACAGGTTCGCGGCCAGCATCATCGGATGCACCAGGAGTACCGGGGCGCCGTCGGTGTTCGGCTGCTCCGGGAAGTACCGCCGCAGCTGATACATCGACGTCTGCTCCAGCACCGCGTACGGTGCGGGAGCCTCGTCGGTGCGCAGGCCGCCGAACCGCAGCACCTCGAGCCCGTTCTGCGCGTATGCAGCCACCGCTCCGACCAGTTTGCGCAGGCCACCGGGTGCGATTCGCATGAGCCGATCTTCTCCCGTCGCCGGAATGCGGTAAAGCCGGGGTCTCCCGTGCTCACCGGCACCGCGGACCGATGCCCATTCGCGGGCAGGCGTCCCCGGCGTCGGCGCGCGCCTGAGCCCGTCGTCGTCGGAAGCGGGTGTCCCGCCGTCTCGGGCCGGCCCGAGTGGGGCGCGGACGGCCGATCGTCACGACCGGCCGTCACAGGCCCGGCAACGCAGGTTCCGGACCTTCGGTCGCCGGGGTCGTCCTTGCGCGGTCGGCAGTGATCGTTCCGGTCCGACCACGTCCTTCTCGGTCGGCCGTTCCCGTGGGCGGGCTCGCTGCGACCGGCGAGCCAGGTCGTCCGACGACATCGCCCCACAGTCCCCAACTGGAGTATTGACCTAAACTTCACCAACTGCGATGGTTAAGTTGTTACTTCAACCTGCCTCTACCTGTGGAGCAGTTAACTATGACGCGAGTCCAGGCTTAGCCTGCCGCCGTCGAAGGGGGCCATCTCACTTCGCCCGGCGGCACCGGCGACGCCGGCAGCACGAGGGGGAAGGAGAGATGGTCATGTTGATCGCGATCATCCTGCTGCTGATCCTTGCCGTCGCCTACTGGCGCGAAGCACTCAAGCTCGCCATCGCGGCGGTGGTGGTCGTGCTGTTGCTCGGCGTGGTCCAGCTCGCCGAGATCGTCGACGAGGCCAGCGCCAGGTTCGACCAGGACAGCGTGAGCAGCAGCGTGCGCTGACACCGCGTGCCGATCGGCGGGTGGCACGGTCCACCCGGCTCCCGTCCGGCCCGGGCCGTCAGATCGCCTGCGCGTCGAACAGCGAGACGGCCAGCCGGGGCGCGGGCACCCTGCCGTTCACCACGGGAACCCGGAACAGCACGTAGAAGTCCGAGATCCGGCCGACCTTGGACTTCACCACCTCGATGTTGGCGTCCGCCACGTCCGGGTTGGTGAAGGCGCGCACGGCAGCCAGCGTGCCCGCGGTGTAGCAGCCGGTGCACATCGTGACGTCGGTCTGCGGGTTGGCCGGGTTCCTGGCCCGCACGAACAGGCCGATGTCCTCCACCAGCTCCTGCTCGCCGTCGGCGAAGTCGGCCACCCGGGGCCGCAGCTCCTCGCCCTCCGGCGTGACGAAGAATTCCGGCTTGCCGAACGGCTGGCCCTGCTGGCGCACCGGCAGGTCGAGCAACTGCAGGTAGTTGCGGGTCAGCCGGTTGCGGCCGGGCCCGCCGATCAGCACCAGCGTCTGCTCGAGGTCGATGCCGCGGTCGTTGGCCGACCGATGGTGCCGGTTCTGGTAACCCATCGCGGCCAACTTCACGTACATCTCGAAGAACGCGTCGATGTCGCCGTAACGAGCCAGACGCGAGTAGTTGACGTTGCGCGGCCGCGCCGTCTCCGGCAGCCGGTCCTCGCTCACCTCGGACGTGACCACCATGATGTCGTCCGCCCTGTCGTGCGCCCACATCTCGTTGCGCGGTGCGGCCGCCGGGGCGACCGACTTCTCCCTGCGTGCTTCCTGTTCCGCCTCGTCACGCAGCCGGTGCAGCTCCCGGCGCAGCTCCACGAAGCGTTGCCGCGCCTGCGCGTCCAGGCTCGCTTCCGAGGGAACGGTCGGCTTGGGGCGCAGATTGGCCGGCGAACTGAACAGCAGCGCGTACTGCTTCAGCCGCTCGTCGGAGGGGCGCTTGTCGCTGTTGCCGTTCTCCCATGCGGAGATCGCCGCACCCGATATCGCCCGGGTCGCCGAGAACGCCGCGGCCAGCCCCTCCTGGGTGATCTTCTCCCCCAGCTCGAACTCGCGCAGCTCCCGCAGCCGCCGCGCGAACTGACGTCGGGCGTTGCGGGCCATGTCGTGTCACCTCCGGAAGGACTTTGCGATGAGCATAAACCCCACAACCGGTTAAGTCAGTTAAGGCACCCCGTTTGGACCGATCACTGCGCCATCCGGAGGTATCGAAATGTTGCCGATGCGCGCAACATTACCCGGCGGTTCGGCGGATACCCGGTAGATCGTTGCGCCGGGCGCGCCGTCGGGCACGCCCTCCCCCGCAACCCGCACTAGAACATATGTTCGAAACGTGTGCTACCCTGGCGTCATGGAGTTGCAAGGATCGTTGCTCGATCTGGTCGACGACCCAGGGCTGGCGCCGCTGAGCAGGGCCGAGCGCATCGAGCTCAGCCACGGGGCGTGGGTCGACGTCCTGCCCGGCTGGCTGACCGGCGCCGACACGCTGTTCGAGCGGCTGGCCGCCGAGGTGCCGTGGCGCGCCGAGCGCAGGGTCATGTACGACCGGGTCGTCGACGTTCCGCGCCTGCTCGCCTTCTACGACGAGGACGATCCGCTACCGCATCCGATCCTGGCCGAAGCGCGGGAGAAGTTGTCCGCGCACTACCTGCCCGAACTCGGGGAACCGTTCCGCACCGCAGGGCTGTGCTACTACCGGGACGGTCGGGACAGCGTCGCCTGGCACGGCGACCGCATCGGCCGCGGCAGGCTGGCGGACACCATGGTGGCCATCCTGTCCGTCGGCGCCCCGCGCGAGCTGGCGCTGCGCCCCAACGGGGGCGGCAAGCAGCTGAGCTTCCCCCTCGGCCACGGCGACCTGCTGGTGATGGGCGGCTCGTGCCAACGGACGTGGGAGCATGCGGTGCCCAAGACGACCAAGCCGGTCGGCCCACGGATCAGCATTCAGTTCCGGCCGCGGGGCGTGCGCTGACGGCGGCGCGCGGCGATGCGCGACACTGGCAGCGATGAGCAAGAGGGAGGCGTCACCCCTACCCCAGCGGGACGGGTTGGACGCGGTGCGGATCGTGCTGCCGCCCGCAGGGCCGTGGCGGACGGTGCGCGAGTACCTGCACGTCCGGCTGTCCCGCCTGGAGCCGGAGCGGATCGACGCCATGCTGAGCCAAGGGCGGTTCGTCACCGCGGACGGGCCGGTGGCGACGGAGTCCCCGTACCGCCCCGGCCTGTCGGTGTGGTTCCATCGCGAGCTGCCGGAGGAGAAGCCGGTCCCGTTCGACGTGGAGATCCTGCACCGCGACGAGCACATCGTGGTGGTGCACAAGCCGCACTTCCTGGCGACCACGCCGCGGGGGCAGCACGTCATGCAGACCGCGCTGGTGCGGGTGCGCCAGAAGCTCGGCCTGCCGGAGCTGAGCCCGGCGCACCGGCTGGATCGGGCGACCGCGGGCGTGCTGCTGTTCGTGGTGCGGCCGGAGTTGCGCAGCGCCTACCAGAAGCTGTTCGCTCAGCGGCTGGTGCACAAGGAGTACGAGGCCATCGCCCCGGTGCGACCGGATCTGACGCTGCCGACCGTGGTGCGCAGCAGGATCGTCAAGCGGAGGGGAGTGCTGCAGGCGCACGAGGTCCCGGGCGAGCCGAATGCCGAGACGTACGTCGAGCTGCTGGAAAGGCGGGGCGATCTCGGGCGCTACCGGCTCGTCCCGCGCACCGGGCGCACGCACCAGCTGCGGGTGCATCTGAACGCGCTCGGCATCCCGATCGTCGGCGACCCGGTGTATCCGCACGTCCGGCCGTCGGCGTGGGACGACTTCAGCCGGCCATTGCAGCTACTGGCCCGCACGCTGGCGTTCATCGACCCGATCAGCAAACAGGAGAGGTGGTTCACCAGCCCGGCTTCGCTGTCCGCTTGGCGCGAGACGCCGGAGCGGCCCACCGCTGCCGAAAGCCGTTAGCGGCGTGCCCCGCTCTGCCCACGGCGGCGCTGCTCACTCAATTCACGACGGCGCGCCCGGCTGCACGCATGACGGCACGCCCGGCTCCACTCGCGGCAGCACGCTCCACTCCACTCGCGGCAGCACGCTCCGGTCCACGCATGGCAGCACACCCGGCTTCACCCCCAACCGCACTCCTCGCTTCACGCGTGACGACGACCGCCATGACGTGTACCGCGGTGAGCTCCCCGCTCTGCCGGGCAGCGCGCAAGCCACCGGCGCCGTCTGCTTTGCCCGAGGCCGTCTCCAAGCGCAATTTCTCGCCTCCACGCGCCAGCGGGTGATTGCTCGCCGCCACCCGCTGGCGGCTGCTCTCCTGGCGGTCGTGACTTCGGACGGCTGCGGTCGTCCCTGCGCGCTCCTAGGATCAATGCATGAAGTTGCCCGTGATGCCGCCGGTGCGGCCGATGCTGGCCAGGGCCGTGCACGAGGTTCCCCGCGAGCCCGGCCTGGCCTACGAGCCGAAGTGGGACGGCTTCCGGTGCATCGTGTTCCGCGACGGCGACGAGATCGAGCTCGGCTCGCGCAACGACCGGCCGCTCACCCGGTACTTTCCCGAGCTGGCCGAGCTGCTGCTGGAGGCGTTGCCGCCGCGTTGTGTGGTCGACGGCGAGATCGTCGTGGTGACCGACACCGGCCTCGACTTCGACGCGCTGCAGAACCGTCTGCATCCGGCCGCGTCACGGGTGAAGATGCTCGCCGAGGCCACCCCGGCCAGCTTCGTCGCGTTCGACCTGCTGGCGCTGGGTGACGACGACCTGACCTCCGCGCCGTTCCGGCAGCGGCGCCAAGCCCTGGCGAGCATCCTCGACGAGACGCTGGCCAGGGTGCACTTGACGCCACTGACCGAAGATCCCGACGTGGCGCACGACTGGTTCACCCGCTTCGAAGGAGCGGGCTTCGACGGGGTGATGGCCAAGCCGCTCGACGCTCCGTACCAGCAGGACAAGCGCGTGATGTGGAAGGTGAAGCAC
Source organism: Thermocrispum sp. (assembly GCF_002919275.1). Taxonomy (NCBI): domain Bacteria; kingdom Bacillati; phylum Actinomycetota; class Actinomycetes; order Pseudonocardiales; family Pseudonocardiaceae; genus Thermocrispum; species Thermocrispum sp. The sequence goes on from NZ_PKFA01000012.1 coordinate 110,574, forward strand.
GAGCGCACGGCCGACTGTGTGGTCGCGGGGTTCCGCTGGCACAAGGACGGCAAGGGCATCGGTTCCCTGCTCCTCGGCCTGTACGACGACCAGGGCCGGCTGCACCACATCGGTGTCGCCAGCAGCTTCACCGCCAAGCGGCGCGCGGAGCTGGTCGACGAGCTGGCGCCGTTGCGCGAGAACGCGGCCGAGAACCATCCGTGGCGCAACTGGGTGGAGGCGCAAACGCAGGCCCAGTTGCGGGGCAGCCGGATGCCCGGCGGGCTGAACCGCTGGAACGCCGACAAGGACATGTCGTGGGAGCCGCTGCGATGCGAGCTGGTCGCCGAGATCCGCTACGAGCACCTGATGGCGGGCAGGCTGCGGCACGGCGGCCGCCTGGTGCGGTTCCGCCCGGATCGCACGCCGGAGTCGTGCACGTACTCGCAGCTGGAAGAAGTGCCACCCGCCGAATTGGCGACGCTGTTCACCGAGGCGAAAGCTGCTCCCGCGCGAACGGCCGGCGGCCGGAACGGCTCCGCGCCGGATGACGGAGGCTCGCCATCGGATGCCGCAGACGATCCGGGAAAGGGCACCGATGGCTAAGGCCGAGTCGATCACCGTGCACGCCGACGGGGTCGACGTCGTGGTGTCCAATCCCGGCAAGGTCTTCTTCCCGCAGCGCGGGGAGACCAAGCTCGACCTGATCGAGTACTACCGTGCGGTCGCCGAGCCGTTCATGGAGTGGATCCGCGGGCGCCCGGTCATGATGGAGCGCTACCCCAACGGGGTCGGCGGCAAGTCGTGGTGGCAGAAGCGCGTACCCGCCGGCACCCCGGAGTGGGTGCACACCACCGAGGTCGCCACGCCGAACGGCACCAAGTCCGACGCCCTGGTGGTGCAGGACATGGCGCACGTCGTCTGGGCCGTCAACCTCGGCTGTCTCGGCTTCCACGTGTGGCCGTTCCACGCCGCCACCCCGGAACACACCGACGAGCTGCGGGTCGACCTCGACCCCTCGCCCGGTGTCGGCTACCACGAAGTCAAGCAGGCCGCCCGCCTGGCGCGTGACTTGCTGGGCGAGCTGGGCATCCGGGCGAACGTGAAGACGTCCGGATCCCGCGGTCTGCACATCTACGTCCCGTTGCAGCCGCGCTGGGACTCCTACCAGGTGCGCGCGGCCGCCGTCGCCCTCGCGCGCCTGTTGGAGAAGCGTCATCCCGATCTGATCACCGCCCAGTGGTGGAAGGAAGAACGTGGGCGGCGGGTCTTCGTGGACTACAACCAGAACGCGCCGCACAAGACCGTCTTCGGCGCCTGGTGTGTCCGCCCCCGGGTCGGCGGGCAGGTGTCCACTCCCCTCGCGTGGGACGAGCTCGACGACGTCGAGCCCGACGACCTGACCATCGCCACGGTGCCCGCGCTGGTCGCAGCGCGCGGGAACCCCTGGTCGGGCCCGGCCCGCGAGCCGCAATCGATCGAACCCTTGCTCGAGCAGTACGACCGGGACCTGGCCAGCGGCATGATGGACGCGCCGTGGCCGCCGGTGTACCCGAAAATGCCCAACGAACCGCCGCGCGTGGCACCCAGCCGGGCGAAGAAGCCCCGGTGACGCGCGGGGGCCTCCCACTCACCAGGGACTCGGCCGGACACGGCTCCGATGGCCGGCAGGCCAGGGGCATGGACGGCGCCATCACCCGCGGGGTGCGCGCGACGGTGCGGGAACCTGAACGATTTCCGGCGCCAGGACTTGGACGGCTGCAGCGTGCGGACGCAGACGACGAGATACCCGCCAACCACGTCGTCGACCTCCATGACGATGCACGATGCGGCAAGATGGGGGCGACATGACCGACGCAGACGAAACGGCGGCGCTGCAGCGCGCCCGCGAGCTGATCGCCGAAGCCGAGCGGATCGTCGCTCTCACCGGTGCCGGGATATCCACCGAGTCCGGCATCCCCGACTTCCGGGGGCCGCAAGGCGTGTGGACCCGCAACCCGTCGGCCCAGAAGCTGGTGACCATCCAGTCGTACCTGGCCAGCGCCGAGGTGCGACGGGCTGCCTGGCAGGAACGGTTGCGTCATCCGGCGTGGCAGGCCCGCCCCAACGCCGCCCACCGCGCGCTGGTCGAGCTGGAGCGCACCGGCAAGCTCGCCGCGCTCATCACCCAGAACATCGACGAGCTCCACCAGCAGGCCGGGTCGTCGGCGGACATCGTCGTCGAGCTGCACGGCACCATCCACCAGACGGTGTGCCTGCAGTGCTCCGATCGGCGGCCGATGCGTGAGACATTGGCTCGCGTGGAATCCGGTGAAATGGATCCACCGTGTCGGCTGTGCGGCGGCATTTTGAAATCCGCCACAATCTCGTTCGGCCAAGCTCTTGATCCTCAGGTGTTAGCTCGCGCACAATCCGCGGCGGAGTCGTGCGACCTCCTTTTGGCCGCCGGAACTTCCCTTTCGGTCCATCCAGCAGCCGACCTGGTCGGAATTGCCGCCGACGCCGGGGCAAAGGTGATCATCTGCAACGCAGAGCCCACTCCGTACGATCATCTCGCCGCCGAAGTGCTGCGCGGACCACTCGGAACCGTGCTGCCATCACTGCTCTGACCTGCAGCTTCGCTACCTTCCTCGCACACCTGGCGTGACAGCTGTCACAACCCGATGACACCTCTGTTTTCTTTTCGTAATCTTGCCGAGGCCTTGCAGTAATGCAGCAAGGCAGACCCCGAAATGCCAGAAATCCGTTCATTCGTCCTGATTGGTTGAGTGATGGCTGGCCGACATCGTGCCCCCCGCCCTCCCCGGTCCTTGAAGATTCCCGGCGCAATCGCCGGAACGGTCACCGCGATGGGTTTGGCCGCCGCGGTCTCGTTCGCCACTGCCAGTAACGGTACGGAAACGTCGGGCGAACAGGCCCAGGTCGCCGCACACCCGTCCCCCGGCGCCGCGCCGTCCAGCTCGGCCGCGACGGCTGCGAAGTCGGCCGTACCGAAGGCGAAGCGCGCCACGTCGGGCGACGACCGCCGCACGGCGCGCAGCAAGCCGACCGTCACGAGCTCGAAGGCCGTGGCGACGGCGACGGTGCGTGCACCGAAGAAGACCGCGCCACCGAAGAAGCCGGCTGAGCCATGCCCGACCGTGCTGGCCGGCACGCAGCCACCCGTCGCCCAGGTCGGCAACCACATCAAGGAGAAGTTCGGCGTCTCCGACATCGGCGGCCGCGCCGCCCGCGCCAACGCCAGCGACCACCCCAGCGGCTTGGCGCTGGACTTCATGGTCGATCCGGCAACCGGTGACAAGCTGGCCGACTACGTCCTGGACAACCAGGAGGACTTCGGCGTCACCTACGTGATCTGGCAGCAGCGCTACAACGACGGCAGCGGCTGGTCCATGATGGAAGACCGCGGCTCCCCCACCGCCAACCACATGGACCACGTCCATGTCAGCTTCTCCGGCGAAGACATCGACGTCACCTGCTGACCCGTACAAGCACCCCTCCACCACGATTCGCGGCGAAGGGGCGCGTGGGACGAATTTGGGACGTCACACGACGCGATCCGCGGTTTGCGGCGATGGTGTCCCGCTGGTGGGTGGCGAAGCTGCCCGTTTGGACGAACCAGGTGAGCGCAAGCACCGGCAGCGCCATCGCCTGATTGGTGGGCGGCGAAGCTGCCCGCTTGCCGGACGAACCAGATGAGCGCAAGCACCGGCAGCGCGATCGGCCACACACCCGACCAGCCGCCCGGCGGCCGATGCAAGGCGGCGGCAAACCTGGTTCGGTACAGCGTCAATCGCTGTCGATCGCTGTC